>NZ_QORN01000022.1:0-44346 GCF_014830205.1 Limosilactobacillus walteri | reverse complement strand
ACTTCTTGACGAAGAGCCGTTTTTTCTGTAATTAATAATGAATTGTATGTTTTCGTCGTCCATTTTGCAAAATGTAAACGGCAATTATTACGAGGATAATCCCGGCAATTTCTGCCCAGTTTAAATTCAAATGGAAAAAAATAACACTTAAAATCGAAGTTGTAATGGGTTGAACAGCATCCATGATACTAACAACATCTGATGGAGCATACCTTGTTGCATGAAGCAAAATCCCAAAGGGTAAAATCGTACCAAATAAAACAACTGTAGCGACTGATGCAACTAAGGTCGTTGATATATGAGGCGGATTAACCCAAAACGGTCGATACAGGTTAAATAGGATTCCAGCGATCATTGTTCCCCAACCTAATACAACAATTGGCGGATTCTCATCAGCAGCCCGTTGTGGTAAAACAACATAAAATGCTGCTGTAACACCTGATCCTAAGCCCCATAACAAAGAGACAAGCGGTAAAGCTAGCTGAGTAAAATTACCACGTGTAATACATAGCGCTACCCCGACTAAAGCAACTATAAAGGCAATAATATCACTGCGAAATGGTTTCCTATGCTTGAACATAATTCCACCTAAAACAATAAATAATGGCGAAAGATATTGTAAAATAGTCGCCGCAGATGCATTCCCTGTCTGAATTGCGTAGTAGAAAGTTAACAAGTTGGCCATCAATCCCAAGATAGCATAACTAATAACTGAAATTGCAGTCGCCCTTGTCTTAAATACATTAAAAATTTTTTTACCATATAAAAATACACTAATAACTAATAAAATAACTCCCGCAGCGAATGTTCGCATTGATAGCATCCACGTTGCAGGAATTGCTAAATTCTGTGAAATCAGTTGAAGTACTGTTCCCGAAATTCCCCACATGGCCGATGCTATCGCAGCCCAAACAATTCCCTTCATCACTAAATGAGAAGATTTTTCCATATCAATCACCCTTAAATTTTATTTTTTATTCACCTAGTTTATAAATTGGAATTTTCGACTTAGTCAACGTTTTTTTGATTGGTTTCTGTGACTCACTAATCTTACGTTGTTCAAAGTGACGTTCATTTTCATTAATATCTTTTTCCGTCCGCAAGCCTTTACGATCCCAGTTCTGCAAGATCCGATCCATATATTGCAGATTTAGCGCACTATTCATTACTGCTTGCCGTAATGCTAGTTTTATCATTATCGCTGAATAGTTATCCTTATCTAACCAATCATTAACAATCTGTAGTTCCATTGATGAAAGCGGTCGGCCAAACTCAGCTTCAAGATGATTAAATGTGTCTTCACGCGCATTTGTATTATCAATCTTGATTGTATTCGCCCTGTCTGTTTCATTTAAGAGCGCTAATTTATTTATCAGTAATGAAAAATCATAGATTGCATCCTCTTTACCATCATCAAGTTTTCGCATTTTTTGATCTACCAAGTGATTCGTCATCATTTGGTGCAACTGGGTAAAAACTTGTCGTTCATTAGTACCTAAGTTCTTAGCAATTGTCCGGATATCCGGGTTCATTATTCCGCGATCATGATACGATTTAAATTGGAGATAAAGGACAAACTGCGAAGTCGTCATTCCTAATTCTTTATAATGGTGAAGCAAAAGATTACTAATAGTTGTCTCACCGGCTTGAAGATAATGCTGTAAAATTTCTGCATCCGCCATTTAACCACTCCTTTACGTAAAACTAAGCGGGAGTGAAAAAGCAACCAACTCTCTCACTCCCACAAGGTATTTTTGCAAAACTAAAGAGACTGAGTTACCCCCAGCCCCGTTTAAACTAACCATCTTGCATTATATTAAAGGTTGTTAATATTTTGAACATATTGGCCAGTTTTAAAATTAATCAAATCATAGCATAAATTTCCCTTTTGGTTGCGATACGTAACTTCCCAAACCGTCTTATCATTAAATATTCCGGGAGCAACCTTTAGTATTTCTCGTGGATTACGGTTTTCTTTTGTCATTGCTCGTGCCCGCGCTGCAGTAATACCGCTTGATTGCTTTAAGACCCTAATCTTACCGCCATGTTGGGGAACAATAACAAGAATAGATTGATTTTGCTGATTTTTTCCACTAATTGCATAATAAGTACTCTCCCGATTATAAATATAAAACTGTCCAGGAGAATGCAAATGTGCATACTTTTCCGCAAGCGAAATTGTTTGCTTACGTGCAGAATTGCGCGGCTGATTACTAACCGCAAAAACACTCCATACAATTAGCAAGATAAGTAAAATCGCAATTAGCAAGTTACGAATTGTCCGTATTGAAGAGCCACGACTTTGTTCACGCTGAACTTCGCGCCGACTTTGCATATACTTTCCCTTCTTACTCTCTTCACTTTCTTAAGGATTAATGTTAATCGTTATGATTATACCAGAAATATTAAAGAAAAGCTGATAAAGTTTATTTAACTTTTCCTAGCGTGCTTTCTGATAAGAATTTTTTTGTTACAGAAATTAAGTTATCCGTTTTAAGGGCCTTTACAGGTAAATTAGCTGGCAAACTATGCAGAATCGTTTTACCGTACCGCCGAGTCTGCAATCTGGGATCAAGGACAATTGCCACGCCACGATCATCCTCTGTTCGTAATAGGCGCCCAATTCCTTGGCGCAATCTCATTGTTGCTTTAGGAAGCTCCGAATGATAAAACGGATTTTTCCCTTGTTGCTGCAAGAAATTATTATGGGCTCGGTTCATAATTTCATCTGGTGAATCAAATGGCAATCTGGTAATTATTAACAACTCCAGTGCCGATTTAGGGAGATCAATCCCTTCCCAGAAACTAGATGCTCCTAATAAAATTGAATTTGTCCCACTACTAAACTGTTTTAAAATTTTATCCCGATTACCAGTTATCCCTTGTGCCAATATATCCCGCTGGTCAAATAAATCAGTTTCACGGAGCTGACTATAAACTTGTTCGATCATTACTAGCGAATTAAATAAGATCATCGTCTGATAATCCGCATTTTTCGTTAAGCGATAGATTGTATCACTAAGATAATTAATGTATTCACTATTATTTTGGGCACTGGGGACCGGTGCGTCTTCAGCAATTAGGAGCTTAGCATTATGTTGATAATCAAATGGTGATGAAAAACGTTTTGTTAAGGTATTTTCTCGTTCTAAATCTAATTGATTGTATAAGTATTGAGATCGGGTTGAGGTAAAAAGCGTGGCACCCACAAATAACGGTTGAGCAAAATAAGGATATACATTTTTAGTTAAGTAATGGGTAGCCTCAAGCAACCCACCACTAAGCTGTAGAGTGCTTTGCTCAGCCGATTGCCGAATTGTTACCCAAAACGCTGCTGCATCTCCCTGTTGTTGAAGCGTTTCGCCAAATTTATTTAGGGTCTGGTCTGCTTCGGTTAATTTTGCTAATTGACTTTGAAATTGACTCATCAAGTATCGATCACTTAACAGCCAACGGTCGGGTTGGCTGTTGAATAAATGATTCAACGCCGAAAAATGCAGTTGAACACTGCTTAATGCTTGTTCCAATTTCATCATTATTGGACCGCTAATATCTAAAACCTTCACAACTTGATCATTCTTTAGCGGCTGCTCAATTAATTCATTGTCAGGGTTACCGGTGGAAGCCGCCATAAATTGCCGATATAAAGCCTGCTGGAAAAGATCAACTGCTTCTTCAACCGCATTTAAATCGCCCCTAAGCAATTCAACATTATAGCTTCCCAGCGCTTGATCAGCAAAAATATCTGTTAGATTCCGATCATTGCCATTATTAACTAATCCAGCCATTATATGGACAGCAGTTCTTAATTGTTGAAAATTAAATTTTCTTCGTGAACGTTTTAAAATGCTCTCACTCAAATGCTGTGCCTCGTCAATCACCAGATATGGTCGGCGCGTTCCATCACCGAGTTCTTGCGCATGAGCAACTAAATAAGCATGATTAGTAATAATAATATCTGCTTGGTGAAGTCGTTTTTCGCGTCGAATCAAAAAATCATCATGGTAGTAAGCATTTGACGGATTCAAACTCCTGATACCTTGATGTCGAATCTCAGTAAAATAAGGAGATTGTTGGGAATTGAGGTTAAGTTCATCCAAATCGCCGCTCTGTGTTGATAGTAGCCACACCAATATCTTTGCCTTTAGGAGTTGAACGAGTTTTGAATCTTCGATAATACTAAGGGAGTGAACAAATTTTGCAAGATCGAGATAGTGATGATTACCCTTAATAACCACACTATTCATCTTAAACGGCAAAACTTTATTTAATTTATCAACCGCCGTATCAATAATTTGTTGTTGAAGAACATTAGTCGCGGTACTAACAACGATTTTTTTATTTGGATAAGCAACATAACTTAAAGGAAAAAGATAACCAAGTGTTTTTCCTACCCCTGTTCCCGCTTCGATAATCATCGGTTTGGGTTCATCGTGCGTATAGTTATTATAGACACTGTTCATCAATTTGGCCTGGACAGGGCGGAATTTCAAAACATCCCGATATAGTTTTTCTTTAGCTCTCTTAGTTGCTGGATACTTATACTTTTCCCGTGCCCCGACGGCAGTTAATGGGCGTGATTTATGAAGGACGATTCCATGCGAAACATATAGTTCTTCACTTAATGGGTGAGGATTATTGCGTCGTTGCTGCAATTCAGCATCAAAAACACTTGCTGTTTGTTGCGGTAAATTAAGTTTTAATTGCACAATCTTTTCAAGGGTTAAGGTCGGTAATTCCTTAATTCGCTTTAACAAATCATTTAGCAAGTCCGCCGTTGCCTCTGCATCGGACACTGCACTATGAGGATGATTATGTTCAATATGTAATGAGCTCGTTAAATCGCGCAAACGAAAACTTTTTGCAGTTGGAAAAAGGATCTGACTAAGGGTTACCGTATCAATGGCCGGAATCGATAGCGCAGGATAACCTGCCCTTTCCAGTTCTGCATTTAAAAAAGGAAAATCAAAGTTTACGTTATGCGCTACAAAAGTTGTATTGGCAAGCAAGCTATAAACTGTTCCTGCAACATCTTCAAATAAGGGTGCTGATCGGACATCTTTATCCTCAATACCTGTTAATTGCACAATCGAGCGCGGGATTCGCTCACGTGGGTTTAGTTTTGTCTCAAAATGATTGATAATCTTACCATCTTGAACGAGGACACAACCGATTTGAATAATTCGATCACCATGATTGACATTTGTACCGGTTGTTTCCAAATCAACAACTGAGTAGATTGGCGCTTTTTTATCACGCTTTTTTATGCGCTGACTACTACGCTGTGCCACAATATCACCATATTTCTCCGAAGTTATAATAAAAAGTAACTAATATACTAAGTTAAATGATACACCATTCTACTATAAATTTCTTATTTTTACCCGAATCCCACGATTTCATCACAAAATATTTAGATTTGGTAATGTCCGTAATGGTTTTTAGCTAGATGCGCGGTTTTATGCTATGATTAGATTTGAATTTTTAAGTAGAAAGTAGGTTACGATGGTGAAACAACAAGGGATTGGTACTAGCCATGCGAAAATCATTTTAATGGGAGAACATAGCGTAGTATACGGTCAACCAGCGATTGCCCTGCCATTACCTAACGTCCGCCTAGACGTTACACTAACGGGCCGCCAAGATAACCAGCAAATTATCAAAAGCCGTTACTACAATGGTAGTTTAATCGACCTTCCTGCCTCCATGGTGGGAATAAAGAAATTAATTAATGAATTAATAAAAAGGTTTAACGGTCAAAATGACGGTTGGGATTTAGCGATTCAAAGTCAATTACCCGCTGAACGTGGGATGGGATCATCAGCAGCAAGTGCAATTGCAATTATCCGTGCATTTTTTAACTATTATCATAAGCCGCTTGATCGGTCCCTCCTCCTCCAACTTGCAGATATTGAAGAACAGGTTACCCACCGTAGTCCATCAGGCTTAGATGCTGCTACTGTCAGCTCAGATAAGCCGCTTTTTTACGTTAAAGGGCGCATTGGCGTGCCGATTGAAATGAATCTTGAGGCAACGCTTGTGATTGCTGATACGGGAATTAAAGGAGCGACCAAAGAGGCCATTGTTGCTGTTCAAAATGAACTTGCAACCGATAACGCCCGTGCACAAAAGCACATTAATCACCTTGGACAATTAGTCCAACAAACTAAAGACTATTTAGCTCATAATAACGTTGAAAGTCTTGGCGATGCGCTTAATTTTGCACAAACTGATCTCGCGGCCCTTGATGTATCAGACCCGTCATTAGATAATCTTATTCATGTCGCACGCGACAATGGAGCCCTTGGAGCAAAACTTACTGGTGGCGGACGGGGCGGATGCATGATTGCCTTAATGAAAACAGCAATGGGCGCCCGGCGACTTGCAAGTATTTTAAAAGATAGCGGCGCCCGGCAGACTTGGCTTCAACCACTTGATAAGCGAGGTAATAACTAATGGCTACTGCGAAGGCACATACAAATATCGCCCTTGTTAAATATTGGGGAAAAAAAGATCCAAAACTGATTCTTCCGCAAACCGACAGTCTATCATTGACGCTTAATGAATTTTACACTACTACAACCGTTAACTTTAAGTCAGAACTCGACGCTGACCATGTTAGCATTGACGGTCAGCTTATTGATAAGGCTGACGCTAAAAAAGTTATTCATGTACTAGAGCTTGTGCGTTCGATGAGCGGGATTAATTCATTTGCGGAAGTCACTTCAACAAATCACGTTCCTACAGCAGCGGGATTAGCTTCATCAGCATCTGCATTTGCTGCATTAGCTGGAGCTGCTAGTGTTGCGGCAGGCTTGCATTTATCACGGCGCGATTTATCCAAACTTGCTCGGCGCGGCTCTGGTTCAGCCACAAGGTCAATCTATGGCGGACTAGTTGAATGGCAAAAAGGTGTTGATGATGCCTCGTCATTTGCAAAGCCGATTGCTGAAGATGTTGCTTTTCCTATTGAGATGCTCGCTGTCTTAATCAATACAAAAAAGAAAAAAGTTTCTAGTCGTTCAGGAATGCAGCTAAGCGTTTCTACTTCACCATATTACGAAGCATGGAAAAAAGTGGTTGCCCGTGATATGACTGCCATTAAAGCAGCAATTAAAGCAAAAGACATCGACAAAATCGGTCATATTGCTGAAGAAAATGCCCTGCGTATGCATGCATTGACCCTGTCAGCTGATCCAGGATTTACTTACTTTAATGGTGAAACTCTAGCAATCATTAAAACAGTAGAAGACTTGCGCAGCCATGGGATAAACTGCTATTATACGATGGATGCTGGTCCAAATGTAAAAGTCATTTACGATCGGGCTAATCGTGATAAAATAGTGGCCAGACTTGCTGATATTATTGGTTATGACCGGTTGGTGGTTTCACAACCGGGACCAGGTATAAAAATTTGGAATGAATAAAAATTTATTGAGTAAGGGGACTTTAAATTTTGATTACTGAAAAAGCTCCCGGCAAATTATATATTGCCGGTGAATACGCTGTTGTTGAGAATGGTTATCCTGCAATTTTAGTTGCATTAGATCAATTTGTAACCTGTACTATTGAGGAAAGCACGGCAGAAGTCGGCCAGATCATTAGTCGACAATATAATAATGACCAACTTTCTTGGCGAAGATTAGGAGATCAAATGGTGGTCGACAAGCGTGATAATCCTTTCTCCTATATTCTTTCTGCCATTAAAGTAACAGAAGAATACGCACGGACATTTAGTCGGGATTTACGAATTTTTAACATTCATATTGATAGTCAACTAGATAGTGCAAATGGGCGAAAATATGGATTAGGTTCATCTGCTGCAGTGACTGTCGCCACCGTTAAAGCCTTATGCCATTTTTATAATTTGCCTGTTGATAAGGATCAAATTTTTAAATTAGCGGCAATTGCGCATTTTGAAGTTCAAGGAAATGGTTCTTTAGGAGATGTAGCCGCATCTGTGTACGGCGGTTGGATTTCATATCATTCATTTGATCGTCAATGGCTTGCTCAACAACGAAAGTATCTTGATTTAAAGACCATTATTGACTTGCCATGGCCTGATCTCAATATTGAATCACTAAAAGCACCACAAAATCTTGAACTATTAATTGGTTGGACAGGCAAACCAGCCTCAACATCCCAGTTAGTGGATAAAATTTCTCTTTTTAAGGCACGGCGACAAAATGAATATCACCTTTTCCTCGAAAAAAGTAAGGCCTGTATCCAACGGATGGTTGATGGTTTTCACCGTCAAGACCTTGAAACGATTAAAAATGAGATTCGTTACAATCGTAACCTATTAAAGCAACTTGGCACCAATTCTGGCGTTAACATTGAAACGACTGCCCTTGAAAAGCTTTGTCAAATTGCCGAATCATTTGGCGGCGCAGCTAAAACTTCTGGTGCTGGCGGCGGTGATTGTGGAATCGTTGCGATTGATAGTAATACAAATTTCGGGAATGTTCTAAAAAGTTGGGCAAAAAATCATATTGAACAACTTCCCTTATCTGTTCATTTTATTGATAGCGCAAAAAGCTTAAAGTCATCGGTTAAAAACCACCTTACCTATCTTAAATAAATCAGAAGGAGGCTCTATAATGGAATCACGTCATGCACAACGCAAAAATGAGCATCTTTCTTTAGCCGCTAAATACTATGATCAAGTTCACCGTCATTATTTTGATCAGGTGCGGCTAATTCACGACAGTCTACCTGAAATGTCTACTGATGATGTTGATCTTCATGTTCAGCTAGCTGATAACCTCAAAATTGAAAATCCTTTTTACATTGAAGCAATGACTGGCGGGAGTGAGCAAGCATTAAAAGTCAATCGCCAACTTGCCCAATTAGCTCATAAACACCATCTTGCAATGGCAACTGGTTCTTTAAGTATTATTAGCAAAGATCCGCAAGCATATGCTTCTTTTGATGTTATTCGGGAAGAAAATCCAGATGGCATAATTTTTGCTAATTTAAGCGCTAATGCAACTCTTGACCAAGCTCAAGAAGCTATTTCCCTGTTGCACGCCGATGCCCTAGAATTACATATCAACGCTGCACAAGAACTAATTATGCCAGAAGGTGACCGTGATTTTAATTGGCTTGATAATATTCAATATCTAGTCAGCGAACTAGATATACCAGTTATCGTTAAAGAAGTTGGTTTTGGTATGAGTAAAACAACAATTGCTAAACTTCAAACTCACGATGTTCACTTAATTAATGTTAGCGGTCGTGGCGGCACTAATTTTGCGGCAATTGAAAACCGTCGTAATCATGATATTGATTTTGCGAGTCTTCTTGATTGGGGTCAAACAACTCCTGAAGCTTTATTAGAAGCCCATTCTAGCAGGCGGGGAAAAACCGAGATAATTGCATCGGGAGGAATCATTTCACCGCTTGATGTTATTAAGGCAGGTGTTTTAGGGGCCCGAGCTGTTGGAGTTGCCGGATATTTCTTAAATGTTTTACAACGCGACGGCTATGAGCGATTAGACCAAATACTTAGTGAATGGATAGTTATTGTAAAACGCCTACTCGCCCTCCTCGGCTGTGCTTCATTTACCGATCTCTCTCGGGTTGATTATGTTTTAGGCACTGATTTATTATCATATGCGCGTCAACGGCATCTTCGCTAGCCTAATCAATTGAATTTATTGTTAAGATTGATACAATTAACTTAACTACTGTATTTTGGATGGTGATTAAAGTGAACAAGATTAATTGGGGCAAATCAATTAAAGTCGGCATTACTGCTGGCTTAGTAGCGGGATTAGTAAAACTTGGCTGGGAAAACATCCTTCCCCCGCGTACACCAGAACGAAATCAAACAAATCCGCCACAAAGATTATTAGAACAATTTGGTGTTCCCGCATCAATCACCCATGCTACCTACACCTATTCAGGACAACAACTGCCATGGGTAAGCTACCTTGTCCACTTCAGCTTTTCTGCTGGTTTCGGTGTTATTTATAGTGTTGGTGGTCAATTAGCACCGTGGATTAAGAAAGGAAATGGAGTGCCATTTGGGATTGCCGTGTGGGACTTTTTCCATCTTAAATTAATGCCGATGATGGGAACTGTTCCGCCAGCACGTGAACAACCAATGGAAGAACATATTTCTGAGTTTCTTGGTCATGCTATCTGGATGTGGACAATTGATGCAATAATTAAAGCTAAGAAATAACAAAAAAGAGTTGAAAAAGTATTTAGATTAATGCTTTTTCAGCTCTTTTTCGATTATTTACCTTTGAAATAGTGAACTTCAGATAAGAAATCTCCAGTATGTGTTGGGTCACGGAATAGACCAACATTCATCAACTCATCACCGCCATATGTTTGATCTGTCATCTCATCATGGTAATCAATCGTTGGATCAAGTCCCGCCATTATGGTGTTATTAATTTCAAAACGGTTCGTATGCAGTTGCTTAAACATGAATAGCAACGCTTCAGATTTATCAGGACTAACAAATTCCCATGCAACCGTATTACTGTCAAATGGACTTTCAAGGCGAATGAAGTCTCCATATTGGATTAAATGACGATGAGCCTTATAGAACTTTATCTGCTCCTTAACCATTTGCCGGTCTTCTTCAGTAAGCTCGGCTAAATCTAACTCATAGCCAAAAACCCCACTCATCGCAACATCCCCACGCATCTTAAAACTCGTTGACCGACCCGTTTGTTGGTTTGGTGAGACAGAGACATGAGCAGTCATTGATGAAATTGGATAGACTAATGATGTCCCATATTGAATCTTAAGCCGTTCAACCGCATCAGTATCGTCTGATGGCCAACTTTGCGGCATATAGTACAAGATACCGGCATCAAAGCGCCCGCCGCCACCAGAGCAGCCCTCAAAGAGAATATTAGGATAACGTGTTACAAGCCTTTCCATCAAGTCATATAAGCCTAAAATGTAACGATGGCTAACTTCCCCTTGATGTTCTGCATCTGCAGTACTTGAAAAGACTTCCGTTAAATTACGATTAAAGTCCCATTTAATGTAATCAAGCGGTACTTCATCCAGGATTTTGCACATTTGGTTAAAAATATTATCAACAACTTCTTTTCGACTAAAATCAAGAACGAGTTGATTTCTTGAAAGTGTCATTCCCCTATTTGGTTCATGAAGCGCATAATCCGGGTGTTCTTGATATAGTTTGGAATCGATCGAAATCATCTCCGGTTCAAACCATAATCCAAATTTAAGGCCATTTTCATGGGTGCGATCAGCAACTCGCTTAAGGCCTCCAGTAAGTTTTTGCTTGTTAACAAACCAGTCACCAAGCGATGAATTATCATCATTACGGTGACCAAACCAACCATCATCAAGAACAAACATTTCGATACCTAAAGGTTTTGCCTCATTAATAATTTGGTCGAGCTTGTCATCGTCAAAATCAAAGAATGTTGCTTCCCAGTTATTAATAACAATTGGCCGATCAGCATATTGATATTTTCCACGTGCTACACGATCACGGAGCAGGTTATGGAAGACTTGTGACATTCCATTTAATCCTGCTTGACTAAAGCCCATAATTGCTTCTGGCGTTTGAAAGTTTTCTCCTGGTTCAAGTACCCAATCAAAGTCATAATCATTAATTCCGGTTAATAAACGGATTTGATCAATTTGATCTTTTTCCAAAGTAAATTGGTGGTTACCAGAGTAAACTAATAATACGCCAAGTGCATTCCCTTGAAATTCATCAGTATCTTTATCTACTAAAGCCACAAACGGATTCATGTGGTGAGAACTTGAATTCCGCCGACTTGAAAATTCAGTAATTCCCCGTCGTAATTCTTGCCGTTCTGGTTGCCGTTCTAATGCATATTGCCCTGGTACTGAAATCACATCATAATCATGCTTTGTTAAGTCTAACTGCATCGAGGCAATTTTTTCAACATGGATCTTTTGGTTGCTGGTGTTAATCAAACGTGCATTGCGCGTAATAACCGGTCGTTCATTATAAATCGTATAAGTTAAAACTAATTGAACATCTAACGTTTTATCTACTAAAGTAACTTCGAGGGTCTCTGCTTCTTCGTCACTCTTAACATAAGAAGCTGGGAGACCTGGCAACTTTGGCTTCCCTGCTAAGATTTTATACGATTGGTAGCGAAAGTCGGTCAAACGGGAACCATTTTCAGCCCGAATAACAATTGCTGGTACTCGATAGTCACCCGTGTTGTTACCAGAATACTCTTGAAGTAAGTCATCTTTAGAGTATGTCCGATCCATTGATTCTGGAAGATTTCCTGAAAATCCTCGATCAACGCGTGGATAGCAACGTTCCCCATGGTAATTTCTAATCGCTGGACCAAAGTATAAGTGGCTTAATATATCCCCTTCCTCGATTGAAAAAAGGTAGGAAATTTTTTTATTTTTTAAGTGAAATACTCGCTGTTGTTCATCAAATTTAATCATGACTAGCAACCCCTTTCGTAATATCGATTATATGATAAACGTTTATCTCACTGCGGTCAAGCGCTTACATAGATACTATAGCTACCTTTTACCGTTATCAAGCCTTACTAAACGTTTACTAAAATATGGTATGATATTAACAAGTTTAACGGGAGGTTATCAACATGGTCGGGATTAGAAAAATTGCTAAAGAAGCTGGTGTCTCACCAGCAACAGTATCACGCGTATTAAATAATGACTTGTCATTTTCTGTTAGTAAACAAACTAAACAGCGCATTAAAGCGGTAGCTAACAAATATCACTACATCCCCCAAGCGAATAAACGGGTTTCTTATCCTCAAAAACAGCTCTCATTACTCGTAATTACTACCCATTCCCTTGATGCCGAATCACATGATCCCTATTTTGCCCAAGTCCATGATGGGATTGTCCAGGAAGCTTCAAAACGAGGGATGCAAATTAAAGATTTTCTCCGTTTTCCTAATAAACAGTTTCAAATCACTGACGCTCAAAAATATGACGGCATTATAATCGCTGGAGTATTTGCAAAAGAGTTCTACGCTGATTTACATACTGTTAATTCTAATATTGTTTTAATTGATGAATATCGTTACTTACCTGCCTATGACATAATTCGTAATTCATATTTTGATGAAACACAATTAGTATTATCTAAATTATTAGCTAACGGGATTAGTAATATTAGCTTTATTGGCGGAAAAATCAAACCAATGAAAATAACAGGTGCAAGTACGGATACTTACCAAGATATTCGTACTAAAGCTTATTTAATGTGGATGAAAGACCATAACCTTACTCCCCAGCTAGCCCTTAACGGTTGGGCACCTAAGGATGGCTTTCAAGCAATGCAAGCCTTGTTACCACAGGCCCCCCAAGCAGTTCTTATTGCAAGCGACCAATTAGCAATCGGAGCATACCGAGCAATTAACCAGTGTGGCAAGTCGATTCCAAATGACTTACAAATTATCAGCTACAACGATTCTAATATTGCGGCATACCTGGTTCCTTCCCTGTCATCAATCAATCCCCACAGTTCAATGATGGGCCGAATCGCAGTTCAACGATTAGTCAATCGCATTTATCACCCTCACGAATTGCCAATTCATCTTAATTTACCTGCTGGCATTACATGGCGAGAAAGTTCAGTAATTAATTTGTCAAAGTGAAACGTTTTATATCTAAAAATCGCCAAATTCGGGTTGTGATACCGCTTACTAAGGTTTATACTCAAACATGGTTATCAGATTGATAAACGTTTAATTTAATTGAATGAGGTTTTTAATTATGCAATTAGGAAGTATTGAAGCCGGCGGTACTAAATTCGTTTGTGCCGTTGGTGATGAACATTTTAATGAAATTGACAAGAAGATTATTCCCACAACTACCCCCGATGAGACTCTCAGTGCATGTATTGCCTTCTTCAAGCAATACCCAGACTTAGCTGCCCTTTCAATCGCCAGCTTCGGCCCGATTGATACGAATCCGGCTAGTGAAACGTATGGTTATATCACTGATACGCCGAAAGCGAAGTGGCAAAATTGTAATTTTGTCGGAATAATGACCAATGCCCTAAATATTCCAATTTATTGGACTACTGACGTTAATGGGTCGGTGTACGGTGAATATGTAAACTTAAAGGATAAGTACGATGACCCCGCCCTTGTTTATTATACGATTGGGACTGGTGTTGGTGCAGGCGCAATCCAAAATGGACGCTTTATCGGTGGCATCAGCACCCCGGAAATGGGGCATGTTCGTTTACAACGCCACCCAGCCGATATGAACTTTACTGGTATTTGTCCATATCACCACGACTGCCTAGAAGGATTAGTATCCGGTCCTACTTTTAAAGCACGGTTAGGAATGAGTGGTCAAGATGTTCCTGATAATCATCCGGTTTGGGATGTTTTAGCTTATTACGTTGCCCAAGCTGCTGTTCAGGTTACTGCTATTCTACGGCCCCAAAAAATTATCTTCGGTGGAAGCGTTTCGCGTCCTGCTTTCTTAAAGCGGGTTCGCAAGCAATTTACTATGCTCTGGAATGACTACCTTCCAGTTGGTACAGTTGATGAATACATCATTAATCCCTCCGTGCCAGGAAACGGTTCCGCAACACTTGGCAACTTCGCATTAGCTAAAAAACTCCTTGAAGCAAATAATTAATAAAAATCGCAGGACAACATTGCACCTATAAAATATGCGTCCTGCGATTTTTTTATTTCCATAAATAATTTACTAGGCCAGCTTTAGCCATGCCATTAGCAGTCGTTTCTTGCAAAACCTTTGCCGAATTTGCTAATGACACTTGTTCCCTAGCATTAAGCGGTAGTTCAATTACCTTACGTATCCCCTGCCGATTAATCACTGCTGGTGTCCCCAGATAAATATCTTTTTGACCATATTCGCCATTCAAATAGACACTTACCGGTAAAACAGCGTTTTGATCATCCATGATTGCTTTTGTTATCCGCGCTAATGATGTTGCTACCCCATAATAGGTTGCACCCTTACGGTTAATAATATCGTAAGCCTTATTTCGAATCTGATCTTCAATTCTTTGTAACCGTTGGATTGAAATGCCCATTGTTGCCGCATAATCCAATAGTGGAATTCCGCCAATCGTTGCGCAAGAGTAAGCTGCAAATTCGGAATCACCATGTTCTGCTAGCATATCAACGCGAACATCACGTGGATCAACCTTAAACTCTTTGCCTAAAGCTACTCGTAACCGTGCCGAGTCCAACGAGGTTCCTGACCCGATTACTTTATTTGCTGGAAAGTCAGAAATTTTTTGGACAGCATACGTTAAGATATCAACTGGATTAGCCGCAACTAGGAAGATTCCCTTAAAACCAGTATTTACAACTTCTTGAACAATTTCTTTCATGATTTTAAGGTTCTTTTCTACTAACTGTAGACGCGTTTCACCAGGCTTTTGTGCTGCGCCAGCACAAATAACAACAATATCAGCATCCTGGCAATCCTTGTATCCGCCTGCACTTACACTCACTGGGGCGGTAAATGGTGTCGCATCTTCTAAATCAAGCGCATCCCCCATACTTCGATCAGGCTTTTTATTAATAATCACTAATTCATTTGCTAATCCTTGCTGAACCACACTAAAAGCATAAGCCGATCCCACTAAACCGTCGCCAATTAAAACTATTTTCCGTTTTTGCTTTGTTATCATTCTCAAACTCTCCCCATTTTACCCTACATAAAAAGGTGTGCATAGATTGGAACTAAAACATCCATGGCCAGTGAAACAATTACAACCGCCACGGCCGCCATTGCTCCTTGAATTGAACCAAGTTGAACAGCCTTTGCTGACCCCACGGTATGACCTGCTGATCCGAGACCAAGACCCGTTCCAACTTTTGAAATTTTCTTTAATCGGAACACCTTAATCAAGAATTCAGCTAACGCGTAAATAATAACTGCGTTAAGGATACATGCCATGGCTGTTACGGCTGGATCACCACCGATTCCTTTGGCAATTGGCATTGCAACAGCCGTAGTAGCAGCTTGTGGTAACATGGCAGCCGTTGAAACACGCGAAAGAGCAAAGATCTTAGCAGTTCCCTGGATTAAGAAAAGCGAAATAAAGCCCCCCACAAATAAAGTTAAAATCACATCAAGCCAGTATTTCTTAAAAATATCATTTCGTCGATAAAGAGGAATCGCAAATGCCATCGTTGCTGGATTTAAGAACCAAAAAATCAAATTTCCACCCGGAAGGTAAAATTTTTTGTAAACTGCTGCTGTAGTCGATCCAATACACTTAGCCCAAATTGCCAGAATAATAATTCCTAATACCATTCCAACAAGCAACGGTGTAAAAAGGAAGAAACCATTACTAATCTTAAAAAGCCACATTCCAATTAAATAGACAAGTAATGAAATAAAAATTCCAGTAAATGGTAACGTAAGGTTGGTAATAAACACGTTTGCCATGATCAATTCTCCTCCTTCTGCTTCTTAAATAATTTATGATGAACACCAATAAAGAAAGCCCCAACATAAGCAATAACTGCTAATAAGATAATAGTTGAAATAATAATTACAATAACATCCTGTAAGCCTTCTTTTCGCATTAAACCTAAGCTTCCGGCAAGTTGAATTCCTGATGGAACAAATAGGAAAGCAATTAAGCCAATCATAAAATCGCCAAATTTCTCAACTTGTTCCAGCTTAACAACATGACACGCTAATAAAATATAAAGCAAAATCATCCCAATTAATGGTGTTGGTACAACAAAACTTTTCGGAAATAAATTAGAAATTAATTGTGAAACAAATAAAATTGCAGCGAAGATTCCCATTTGAACTAAAATGGGAGCATCCTTCTTCTTTTTGTTGTTATCCATAGTTAATCCTCCTCAAATAAAAATTGCTCAGAAATTAACGTTAACCTCATTTACAGTTATATTTTAGTGGCTATTTATCTTTTTGTGTCCGCTTTCAGGTTCAAATAACCCAAATTCATTCTGAGATGCCCTCGTTCTCTCGTGAAATACCCCACAAAAAAATCCGTCTAATAAACTCTCATTAAACGGATTTTGATTGATTAAAGCCCTAAAGCTCTTTTTGTTGTTGCTACATAAGACCGACTAACAGGAATTTTACTCCCCTCACTCAGGGTCAGTTCATATGTATGATTGAAACTTGGTTGCAACTCAGTAACCACATCTAAATTTACGACAAAGCTACGATGAACTTGAAGAAAATGGCGAGGATCCAATTGCTGTAAGACATTAGCTAATGTTTGCTTACTGGTAATTTTATGATGGTCAATAGTCCATATATCCAACGTTCCTTGCGATGCTTGAATAAATAACACACGTTTCTTTTGCAGGACAATTGTCCGTTCATCATTAGGAATTAATAAGCGTGGACTGTAGGACCGTTCCACATTTGCTGAGGTTTTACTAAGCGGTTTCAATTTAGCCACGCGTTCAATCGCTTCGTTAATCCTTTCCGCCCGAAATGGCTTAAGGATATAATCAACCGCATCCGCCTCAAACGCTTTAATTGCATACTGATCATAGGCAGTCGCAAAAACAATATGAGGCCGACTGTTAGTAGCTTTCTTTATCCGCTCAGCAAAGGCAATTCCATTACCATCTGCCAATTGAATATCTAAAAACACCATATCTGGCTGATTATTCTTTATTTGCTCCTCGGCATCTTGAATCCCCTCCGCCTCAATAATTTCTGTTACTTTATTATTTTCTTGCACAAGATAGTGTAATTCTTCTCTTGCTAACGGTTCATCATCAACAAGCAAAACTTTCATTTTTCTTGAACTCCTTAGTGTGATACGGTAGCGAAATCTTAACAACAGTCCCTGCATCATCGCTATTAATTTGCAATGCGCTATCTTGATCGTATAATCCGATCAACCGTTGATTTAAATTATAAAGCGCATTTCCATTTCCCTTTTGTGATATAACCGGCTCAGTACCGATTTTTTTAATCAAAGAAGGCCTTATTCCGGTACCATTATCCGTGACTTGAATTTGTAGTCGTCCTTCTTCTTTTTTTATTATTATTTCGACAACATTATCCTTTTTGCGCGAACCGAATGCATGCTTAATTGTATTTTCAACCAATACTTGAATGGTGAACGGCGGGAGGTAGGCATCATCAGGAACGCTTTGTTTAATCGTTACCCGATACTTATTTGGAAACCTGGTTTGTTCTAACTCAAGATAAGCATCCACTTGGTTTAGCTCCTGCTTTAATGAAATCTCGGTTGCCCGCGCTCCAATCAGATTTGCACGGAAATAAGTGCTTAATTGGAGTAATAACTCCCGAGCTTTTTGCCGATCATGACGGAGAATCGCCGTAATGGTATTGATTGCATTGAAGAAAAAGTGCGGATTTACCTGTGCTTGTAGTGACTTGATTTCGGCATCACGGACTAACTGTGCTTGTACTTCTGCCTGGCCTAATGCGATCTGATTAGTAAAAATTTCGCATAAACCTGTCGCCAGTTGAATTTCCACGGGAGTTAAGTGCCAACGATCTACATAATACATTTTTAGCGTACCAATTACCGTCTCATCAACACGTAAAGGGGCAACAATCGCTGCTTCAAGCGGACAATTCGGTTCTTTACAGCCGATTAGTTTACTGTGATCAGCAATTTCAATCTGGCCGGTTTTAATCACTTTCATTGATAAAGTTGTTTCAAGCGAATTTCCTGGAATATGGTGATCGCTACCTGCCCCGACATGGGCCAAAATATGTTCGCGATCCGTAATGCTTACTGCATCAAAATTTGTATATTTTTTAATTATTTTCACAATGTTTTGGGCAGACGATTTACTTAAACCTTGACGAAAGTACGGCAAGGTTTCATTCGTTAACTGTAAGACAGAATGCGTTTGTGTCGCCCGTAACTCTTCTTCTTGGTGCAAGTACATTGAAATGATTGAAAGAAAGATTGATGTTCCTAATGAGTTAACAAGAATCATCGGTAACGCAATATACTGAACTAGAGACCATCCCGTTGGACTAAAGAAGAGAATAAACGCCATTTGAATACTCTCCATCAATAAGCCAACAATAAAACCATGCCATGGCGTCATTACCTTAAAGTAGCTTTGCCGATCATGGTATAAAAAGCCCGAAAGAAAACCAATTAAAACTGAACTCGGAATATAAAACCAGCTTTGGAATGCGATCCCTGCTTGAATAATCCGGTGCATTCCTGCAACAATTCCAACTAAGCCACCAACCCACGGACCACCAATGATTCCTGCAACAGAAACTGCAAGGATTCGCGCGTTAACAATTGAGTCGTTTGCCGAAATGGCTGTCAGAATAATTTTATCATGCAGCTGATTACTAGCATCAATCTCAATCCCTGTCATATTTGCCATAATGGCAAATATTGAAAACAAAAGAACTAATTGGATCTTGGCGTGAATAGTTTGATTAAACAGCAATTGCCGAAAAAAGGGCACACTAACTAAGAGAAATGCCAAAATAATAATCAGACCGACACGCTCAGCCATTAAAATTGTCAAATACATCATCTTAATTTTGGGTCCCCGTATTAATAACTGGTTGCGTTCCACGTTCACTAATAATTGCGACCATAATATTATTAATTATTTGAAGACGCTGGTCATCAGTCAAGTTAAGACCAGCTTCTTTATTTAGACGGTCAATAGCATCTTCGGTAATTGAGACCGCCCCTTCAACGATTATTTTTCGAGCCGATAAAATTGCAGAAGACTGCTGCTTTTGTAACATCGCACTAGCAATCTCAGTAGCATATGCTAGATGGGTGAGTCTCGTCTCAATAATCTTTACCCCGGCGACATCCAATCTTTCCTGCAATTCCGCTGTTAGACGTTCAGAGACCTCGGTGGGATTACCGCGTAATGTAATAGCATCTTGATCTTCAAAACTGTCGTAAGGATATTCGCTTGCTACGTGCCGAACTGCAGACTCACTTTGAATTTGAACAAATTGTTCATAATCATCAACCGAAAAAAGCGCTTTGGCAGTATCGACCACTTTATAGACAATAACAGCTGCGATCTCAACCGGGTTTCCCTTTGAATCATTAACTTTTAAGATCTGGCTATTAAAGTTACAAACCCGCAATGAGACAGTTTCCTTATTCGTAAATGGAATCGTCATAAATAAACCAGCATCACGAATTGTCCCGATATAATTACCAAAAAAGGTTAACACTTTGGCTTCATTCGGCTGGATAATCGTCAAAGATGTACTAAATAACACTACAATTACCAAAAGAATACCGCCAAGGGTTAGAAAGAAAGGCATCTTACCATTAATACCAATAAAAATTAACCACAAACTAAGCAAACCGATAATAATCGCACAAAGCAATCCAAGATAACCATTAACGTGTACTGCTGTCTTTTCTTTCATTTGTCATTTCCCCCTTGCCTTAAAACCGAAGTCCTTTGGGATAAAAATTTTTCACCGTCTTATCAACCACCTTGCCAAAACCGCAAGTATGGTGCTCACACACTAACAAATACCAACCGTTGGGAACAACATTATTAATTCCGATGACATCTCCATGAACATACTGTTGCCATTGTTCTTTACTAATTTCAATCACTCGCTGACTACTACTTGGTAAACTAGCAAGCGCCCATGCCAATGCAGGTTCAAAGCGGTTTTTCTTAAATGTCCCCAGATGGAGGCCCGGACGTAATACATTTAATCCATCCAAATAGTCAGTATCCATTTCTGATGGCAAATCGTACAACTGGTCACCAAATAAAATTAATTGCTGCGACTGGTAATCAGGAAAAACAAGGACCCTAAACTTTTCAAATAACCCTAATTGGTCTTTATCTGGTCGTACTACTGATGATTTTTTTCGTTTATTTTTCTTTTTTCGTTTTTTTATTGTAAGGTCTTGGGGAGAACCGTTAACCAATTTAGCAATGAAATGTCCTTCTCCTTTAATATGATGAGGAAATAGACGAACAGCATTTACTAAGTCAGCATTCCCATCAGCCCATTCCGGACGACCGTCGTCCATTCCCATTGACTTTTCAATAGGAACAAGTTTTAGCGTAGGATAATTTTTAAGCAGCCAGGCAATGTTCTGTTCATCTTCTTCTGGAGCAAAGGTACAAGTTGAATATACCAAGGTCCCACCCGGTTTTAACATTTTCATTGCCGAATCAAGAATCTTTTGCTGGCGATTAGCACATTCCCGCGGATAGTCCGTTGACCAATACTCTATTCCGGCAGGTTCTTTTCTAAACATTCCTTCTCCAGAACAAGGGGCATCGACTAAGATTCGGTCAAAATAGTGAGGAAACTGCTTTTCAAGGTCAGCAGGACTTTCACTGGTTACAACTGCATTCTTTGCTCCCCACCGTTCAAGGTTCTCTGCAAGGATTTTAGCGCGCTTAGGAAAGATCTCATTTGCAACTAATAAACCCTTATTGGCCATTTTAGCAACGAGGTGGGTCGTTTTACCACCGGGAGCAGCACAGAGATCTAATACTCGTTCTCCAGCCTGGGGAGCGACTACTTCCCCGACAAACATTGCTGACGGCTCTTGACTGTATACCCACCCCGTAACATGATCAAGTGATTTACCATTTATCTGCCCATAATAACCAGTAGGGACATATGGTACTTTGCCAGTAGCCCTAGCAATTGTTGCGGTTGGTTGACCATTCTTTAACGGGTTTTCCCGAAAACCGCCATAACTCGGCTGTGCTAACGCGGACAGAAATTCATCGGCTTCTGCCCCCATTAGTTTTTTGTATTTTGTAACAAATTCATTCGGTAGTTGCACGTTATTACGCTCCTCTATAAAGTAATGTCTTTATTGTAACTTATTTTATTAATTTATGAGACAAAATGCTTGGCAAAGGCTTAACTTTTTGTTAAAAATGTTATAATTGTATTTTATAACTGACATAGAAAGAAGAGATATGGTAATGAACAAACATCTAATTGCGCTTGATCTTGATGGCACAACATTAAATAACCAATCAAAATTAACCAATGAAACAATTGCGACTCTTCGGGCACTGGCACGTGAAGGTCATATTGTTAGTATCATTACCGGGCGACCATATCGGATTGCCCAACATATTTATGATCAAATTGGCATTAAAACTCCAATGGTAAATTTTAACGGTGCCCTTACTCATATTCCTCATGAGCACTGGGACAAAGAATACGAGGTCGAATTAACTCGCGAACTTGCTCTTGACCTTCTTGCTAATCGTGAGGCCCTTGGAATTAACACGATTACCGTTGAAAACAAGCACCATGTATGGGCAAATAAAGCAAGCAATGACTTACCAGAGTTTCTCCCTAACAAACTAAGCAAAGATCAATTGCTTACCCCCGCTAATTTAATTGAAAAGCCAATTGCCTTAACGATCCAATACCAGCCTGAACACCAAGCCGATATCATCAAGGCCGTTAATGAAAAGTATGGAGATTTTGTTGAACCTCGAGTATGGGGTGGTCCATACAACATTTTAGAATTGATTCATCGTGGTACGCATAAGGAATCAGGAATGTTCTATATTGCCAAACAATATCAGATTGACCGCCAAGACATTATTGCATTTGGCGATGAGCATAACGATTTTGAAATGTTAGATGCTGCTGGCCGAGGCGTTGCAATGAATAATGCCATTCCTGAACTCAAGAGCATTGCTAATGATGTTACTCCGATTGATAATGACCATAATGGTTTAGCGAAATACTTACGTGATTATTTTAAAATTGCAATTTAAAAAGCTAGGGACAGATAGCGGTGCTACCTACCCTAGCTTTTTGTAGTTATTCTAGTCAACTAATTTACCGACTACAGGGATGTCTTTTAACACTGTTTCCATATGAATAGAACGAGGCATCGCAGAAGTCAAGTCGTGACCAGCAAGGTTTCCATGGTGTTTACCATCCTTCCATACAGGTACGTTCGAAACATCATAAACAATACCTTTAACAGCAACGTATGCAGGATGTCCATCTCGACCATCGAACTTAGCAAGTTCGGTTGTTGTAAATGTTTTTTCTGCCATTAAAACTTCACCTTTCTATGATTCAAGAATAGCTAGTAATTCTATTTTAATTCAAAAACTATTCAAATGCATTAATTATTAGACCTTTATTATTATCAAAGTATTAATTTTTTAATTAAGTATTACACAAATAATTTACTTTTCTTTAGGAAAATGGCAAGGACCTTATGATATAAGTAGATTAAAGTTATTTTTAAATATTTTGTGAACTATACTGGTAATTAGTAAGTCTGAGAAAATCATGAGAATGAAAATTTTTCACTTCCAAACCACCTTTTTGTCAAGCCCAAACTCTCCTCCATAAAATAATTTATAACTAAAATGAGAATATTAATTACATTAGTTTCAAAAATTGTTATAATAAAAGGCGAAGGTGATTCTGCAATCACTTTCGCCAACATACTTCTACTGTGGATCATTGATGTTGTCATGTCATCAATGATCCTCTTTTATTTTACAGCATTCGTATTTTTCTGCAATAAATTTTCAAAATTATTCCAGCCGTTTACTAAAACTATTTCAAACAGCTTCGGTCTAGTGGTAATTTAATTGCGATAACTTTATAATAATCAATGTAGTCAGTAGGAATCATTATACTGAAAGCGGGTCTAACAATGTATAAAGTACTTGTTGCAGATGATCACCCGATTGTTAGGATGGGCGTTAAAACCCTCGTAGATCAGCAAGAAGGTTTCAGCGTAGTAAGTGAAGAAGCAAATGGCATTGATGTTGCAATGCGTGTTGAACAAGGCGATATCGACATCATCATTATGGATTTGTGTATGCCCCCAGGAGAGAATGGGTTAGTGACAATAAAAAGAATCCATGAACACCTTCCCAATATCAAAATCATGGTTTTTTCAATGCATAGTGAATCTGAATTTATCAATCATGCAATCTATAACGGCGCAATGGGTTATATTTTAAAAAGTTCAGCCACCAGTGAACTTATTCATGGCTTGAAGCAAGTAGCTGACGGTGAGAAATATCTTGATAATAACATCATGGTTACTAAAGAAGATCTTCTAACAATCAAAAGCGGTCCCACTCACCTTGATATTGACGAGTATCTTGCTCTTTCAGGGCGTGAGCGAGAACTATTGCCCTTAATAGTTCTGGGCTATACTAATAAAGAGATTGCGGCAAAGCTGTTTATCTCTACCAAAACTGTTGAGGCTCACAAAGCCAACATCATGCATAAACTTCATCTTAAATCACATGCCCAATTAATTCGCTATGCTTTCCATCATCATTTAATTAATATATAAAAGCGGGATTAACCGTCGTGACAGACTCTATCGCCTGTTAACAAACGGCTACTTCCCGCTTATTTGTTACTAATTGTTTTATCGAAATTATTTAATAAGGCTGCAACCTGTACCTCAACTACATTATTTGAATTAAAGCGGGCAAACACTTCCGCTTCGGTCAACAAGCGGCGAACTGTTGCAGAATCTTTGCCAAGTTCGATCGCGTTATTTGCTTCTAATAGCTTAATCCGGGGCAAAAAATATGTGACATGATTACTTGCACAAATCTTTGTAGTCGTCTCAAGAACACGATTACTTACAACTAACCGTTTATTAAGGGCATGATATTCGGCCGCATAATACATCATGGTAATAATACGCAAATAATAGTTCCGTGAAGCACCTTCTAAGTCTTCATCCGCCTTTGAACGCAGAAATGAAATAACTTTAGAAAAGAAAAAGTCAGCATGTTCCATTGAATTTTGCCGTGCATATAATATTCCAGAACCAAGATAAGCCAATGGTGAATAGATTGTCCGATGTTGTTCATCTAATTCGTCTAGGATCTTCGTGAAGTTAAACAAACTTGTTGAAGCATTATTGTTAGTAAGAGTATAAATCATCCCTTTTAAATAATAATACTGCATCTTATCTTGTGGTGACTTCAAATCAGCAAGATGAATCTTCTTGAGCTTGCTAACTGCTTGTGGAAAATGCTCAATCATTAGCGACAATTCAATTTCATCAAGAAGATTGCGAATGTAGCGGATAGATGAAGTGTTATTTTTATTAAGATCATCAATCGTTAAACCTAAACGATCACAAAGCTGTTCGAGAATTGATAGTGAAGGCACCTGCCCGTTATTTTCAAACTTACTTAAAGTTGATTGAGTGCAAATCCCCTTACTTAAAGCAACTTGTGAATAGCCAAGCCGTTTTCGTTGGTGAACAAAGCGCTTAATATCCATGTCTGCCCCCTATTGTTTTAGCCGTGAATTCCTAATGCAATTTTAGCAAACCTACTCATCCGTGACAAATCCCAAACCGGCTCCCATACGAGGTTAATATTACACTTATCAACACCATCAACTGAAGTTACTGCTTTTGTTATATCGCGATTTAAAATATCACCTAATGGGCAGCCCATTGTCGTTAATGTCATTGTTACGGTACATTCACCATTATCTTCAACTTTAACATCATAAATTAAACCAAGGTTAACAAGATCAATCCCTAATTCTGGGTCAATAACCTCTTCAAGGGCATCCATGACTTTATTTTCAAGTGGTGAGAAAGGTACATCTTTTTCATCAGCCATTTAAATTCCTCCAAACTTATATTTAACTAGGTTACTGCTTATTGCCCGCTAGTTAAAAGTGCTTTTAACCAATCGAACCTTCCATTTCAAAACTAATTAGGCGGTTTAATTCAACTGCATATTCCATTGGCAGTTGTTTAGTAAATGGTTCAACAAACCCCATGATAATCATTTCAGTCGCCTTGGCTTCTGGAATCCCGCGACTCATCAAATAATAAAGCTGTTCTTCAGAAATCTTAGAAACTTTAGCTTCATGTTCCATTGCTACATGGGCATTATCAATTTCATTGTATGGAATTGTATCAGATGAAGATTGGTCGTCCATAATGATCGTATCACATTCAACGTGTGCTTTGGAGCCATCGGAATGTTTACCAAACCGTACTGTTCCACGATAATCAGTTGAGCCGCCCGTTTTGGCAATTGACTTCGAGACAATCGAGCTTGAAGTATTTTTAGCGTTATGAATCATTCGTGCCCCAGAGTCTTGGTGAATTCCGTTACTGGCAACGGCAATGGAAAGCATGGTACCGCGAGCACCCTCACCATTGAGGTAGACGCTAGGATATTTCATGGTTACCTTTGAGCCAAGATTACCATCAACCCATTCCATTGTTGCATTCTCAGCAGCAGCGGCCCGCTTAGTTTCCAAACTATACACATTATCGGACCAATTTTGAATTGTCGTATAACGACAATAGGCATCTTTACATACATTTACTTCTACGACAGCAGCGTGCAGACTATCCGAAGAGTAATTAGGAGCGGTACATCCTTCAACATAATCAACACTTGCCCCTTCATCGACAATAATTAACGTCCGTTCAAATTGTCCTGAATTTTCAGCATTAAGACGGAAATAAGATTGAATCGGCGTCTTAGTCTTTACACCTTTTGGCACATAGATAAATGACCCGCCTGACCAAACAGCTGCGTTTAAAGCCGCAAATTTATTGTCAGTTGGTTGTACTAGTTTGCCAAACCATTTCTTAAATAGTTCTGGATACTCTTTTAAGGCAGTATCGGTATCAGTGAAAATGATGCCGAGCTTTTCAAACTCGTTTTTCATGTTGTGATAGACAACTTCAGACTCATACTGCGCTGATGACCCCGCCAAGTACTTTCTTTCCGCTTCAGGAACGCCTAACCGGTCAAAGGTCCGTTTAAGGTCTTCCGGTACATCTTCCCAGTCACGGAACTTTTTATCTGTCATCTTCTGATAGTAAAGCATGTTTTTTAAATCTAGTTCAGATAGGTCAGGGCCAAATTTGGGCATCGGTAATTCTTGATAGATTTTGTATGCCTTAAGTCGATAGTCAAGCATCCACTTTGGTTCGTGCTTAGCTGCCGAAATTTGCCGCACAGTTGCTTCTGTGAGCCCCCGCCCTGTCGAATACTCAGGTTTCACATCATCATGGAAACCGTATTCATATTGATCATCGTTGTTTATAATACTGGCCGCGTCATTACTCATTCTTTTCTTCCTCCTCACTATCCTTTAGCAGTGCTCGCTGTAATGCCCACCAAGATAGGGTGGCGCATTTTATCCGAGCTGGAAATTCCATAATACTTGTAAGGATCTGGGCATCTCCTAATTGTTTCAAATCAGCATCTGAATGTTTCTTGCCAATAGCCAAATCTGAAAAAGTTTTCGCCATCGCTAATGCTTCATCGACGGTTTTGCCCTTTACAACATCAGTCATCATACTTGCGGAAGCCTGACTAATCGTACAGCCATCGCCTGTATAAGCAATATTATTAATTTTATTATCCTTAACCTCGACTTGTAAATTAATCGTATCGCCACAAGTCGGATTGTGCAGGGTCATTGTATTTGTAGTCGTTGATAATGCACCCTTGTTATGCGGATGATTTGCGTAATCGAGGATAACTTCACGGTATAACCCATTTAACTTAGATAGTCCCAATGTTAAAGAACTCCTTTGTTTCGTTGATCGCCTTAATTAATTGATCAGCGTCTTCTTTCGTATTATAAAAATAAAAACTAGCACGAGCAGTCGCTGTAACCCCAAGTTCTTCCATTAATGGCTGAGCGCAGTGATGTCCCGCCCGCACGGCAACCCCGTCCATATCAAGCGCAGTGGCAACATCATGGGGATGCAGACCCTTGATATTAAATGAAATTACCCCGGTATGCTTTTGCGGTAATTGCGGTCCATAAACCTGAACATCGGGAATTGCAATCAACCGGGGTAAAACATAATTTACGAGTGATTGTTCTTTACGTTGAATATTTTTCATCCCAACATGCGATAAATAATCAACGGCAGCACCAAGACCAACTGCTCCCGCAATATTTTGCGTCCCTGCTTCAAACTTAAATGGAATGTCCGCCCAAGTACTTTGATCGCGATGAACATCATTAATCATCTCACCACCATACTGATATGGGGGCATGGCGCGTAACAGGTCAGCTTTGCCGTATAAGACACCAATTCCCATCGGACTCATCATTTTATGTCCCGAAAATGCATAGAAATCAACATCCAAATCCTGAACATTAACAGGCATATGGGGAACAGCTTGGGCGCCATCACCAACAATAACTGCCCCATGCTGATGGGCAATCGCTGCGAGCTCTTTGAGGGGCGTTACCGTTCCCATAACGTTACTTGCATGAGTAACCGCGACTATTTTAGTCTTATCAGTAATTTTGTGCTTAGCATCCGCAAGATCAAGCTCACCGTCTGCAGTAAGCTCAATATATTTAAGAACGGCCTGCTTTTTCTTAGCAAGCTGTTGCCATGGAATCAAGTTACTATGGTGCTCCATGATTGAGATAACAATTTCATCGCCAGGCTTAATATTTTGTTCGCCGTAAGTTGCCGCAATGAGATTCAAACTATCTGTACAACCCTTCGTAAAAATGACATCATGAGCGGCTGGTGCATTTATAAACGCCTGTACCTTTTGCCGGGCATCCTCATAATCCTTTGTTGCCCGTTCTGCAAGGGTATGTACTCCTCGATGAACATTTGCGTTATCTTGTTCATAAAAATCCGTCAACGCTTTAATCACTTGTCGTGGGCGCTGGGCGGTCGCAGCATTATCAAGGTATACAAGCCGTTCATCGTTTACTTGCTGATCTAACACTGGGAAATCGCCACTAAAATCATTGATATTGTTGTCCATCAGCCAGCTTCCTTTCTAGAATTGTGATTAACTTATTACGAACTTCGGTTGATGGGATTGCACTTAATACTGCTCCGAGGAATCCACGAATAACCATTCGTTCAGCCTGTGCACGGGGAATCCCCCGACTCATCAGGTAATACATCTGATGCGGGTCGACTGGGCCAACGCTGGCAGCATGCCCAGCTTCAACATCATTTTCATCAATTAATAAGATAGGATTAGCATCTCCGCGGGCCTGATCAGACATAATCAATACACGGTTCTGTTGGTCGGCTTTTGCGCCGTGAGCGCCGTGGATAATTTGTCCAATCCCGTTGAAAATCAATTCAGAGTCCTCCAGAATAACCCCTCGCTGGTTGATTAGTCCTGTCGTGTGTTTACCATGATTAGTAACCCGGTTATTCACCCCTACTTCTTGCTCACGGGTCGTTACCGCAATCATCTTAGAATTTGCGTAACCACCATCACCAAGCAGTTCAGAATCCATATCACCCACGGTATTGCCATCGTTCATTAAACCTACAGCCCATTCAACATGCGCATCACGGCCGATATCTGCTCGCCGCTTAAAGTAAGTATGAGTATGAGGACCAAACTCATCTAATGAAGAAAAGTCGATTTCACTATTTTCCTGTGCCATTAGCTCAATCATCATATTCGCACTGTTTTCATGATCGCCAATTGTTGCCAGATGTTGAATAAATTTTACCCGACTGCCACGGTCGGCAATTACTAAAATATGAGAAATTAATGGTTCTGCCTTTGTACTATCTTGAATTATTTCAGCTTCAATCGGCTTTTTAATTTCAACATTTTTTGGTACATAAAGAAATAAACCGGCATTGAGGTATGCTAAGTGGTATGCCGTTAACAAGTTTTCTTCTGGTTTGATTGCGGTCATAAAAAACTTATTAAATAATTCCGGATACTCGCGAGCCGCCGTAAAAATATCTGTCAGAATAATTCCTTGCTCTTGTAATGTTTGTGGAAGATTAACATGAAGCATTGTCTGTCCTAACTGGGTCACTTTTATTACTTCATCATCGGATGTATCAACTTTTACAAGGCTTGGATCTGATTTAACCCACTTTAAAGGATGCTCCTTCACTAATGGCCATGTTTGAAATTTAAACCGCTGCATCCGGGGCAAACGCAATTTTTCCATCAATTCTCGTGCATTAAGGCGACGCGTCAGTAATTGCTGAGGCTCATTGTTTAGTTGGCTGGCAGCAATTATTTGCTCCTTTGCTGAATTTAATTCTGTCATCAGGACGCCTCCTAATCTTCATCATCGACAAGTTTAATATCTAAGCCTAGTTCGTCACGCAAGCCAGCATAACCTTCAGCTTCAAGTTTCTTAGCTAAATCAGGGCCACCTGTCTTTACGATTCGACCACCCATCATCACGTGAACCGTATCAGGGACAATATAGTTTAATAGCCGTTGGTAGTGGGTAATAATCAACGAGCCAAAATTGGCGCCCCGCATTGAGTTAACACCCTTTGAAACCACTTTCAACGCATCAATGTCAAGTCCAGAGTCAATTTCATCAAGAATTGCGAAACTTGGTTCAATCATTAACAATTGCAGAATTTCATTGCGTTTCTTTTCACCACCAGAAAATCCTTCGTTAAGGTAACGTTCAGTCATCGACTGCTTCATATCGAGTAATTCGAGATTCTTATCAAGTTTTTTAATAAAATCCATTACCGAAATCTGATCATCTTCAGGACGACGTGCATTAATAGCTGCTCGAAGGAATTCAGCATTGGTGACTCCTTGAATTTCAGCTGGATACTGCATCGCAAGGAACAGTCCCTTTCGCGCCCGCTCATCAACAGGCATGTTAATAATGCTTTCTCCATTCAAGAGGATGTCTCCTTGCGTCACATGGTAACTGGGCTGACCCATGATCGTCTGCGATAATGTTGACTTACCGGTACCATTAGGACCCATGATCGCATGGATTTCTCCAGTTTGCATCTTTAAGTTAACGCCCTTAAGGATTTCCCTTTCTGTTTTACTTTCTTCATCTTTTACTGAAACATGTAGGTCTTTTACTTCTAGTGTTGCCATATAATTCATCCTCCTGGCCATCAATATTCCAAAATATTCTTAGTAAATATTATTTGAAATATCTGTATTCCTTTACATTCTTATTATATCCGAATATTAAAAAAATAAAACTAGGCATTTAATTTTATTTCAAGCGCTTTCTTAAAAAGTAAGATGAGTGTATAATTAAGTTGTAATATTGTCGTTATATATAATTGGAATATTTAGTGAGGTGGATAGTGATAATGGCGCAGCATAATTATATTCTTCACTCATTTGATTGTTTAAATGTATCAACCGCCACCCGTCTTCATGACATGGGCCTTTGTGAGGGCTGTCCGATTAAAGTTATTCAAAGATATCCCTTTCACGGACCTGTAATAATCGAAAATGATCATCAACGAATCGGGTTACGGTACCAAGTCTTTGCATCGCTAACGGGGGTCAATGATAAATGACAACAGTTGCACTGATTGGAAATCCAAATACAGGCAAAACGACCCTTTTTAATTCTTTAACCGATAAGTACGCTTATGTTGGAAATTGGACCGGTGTGACCGTTGAGAAAAAGCAGGGTAATCTCAAGGGAACTGATATCACAATTATCGACCTCCCCGGTGTTTACTCGCTTGACCCGTTGACGAAAGACGAAGCAGTGGTAACAAACTATTTGTTGCATAACCATCCTAGTATGATCTTGAATGTGACAAACGCAAGCCAGTTAAAACGCAACCTCTTATTAACAATTGAAGTACTTGAGCTTGGGTACCCAGTGGTTTTAATTCTTAATATGATTGATGATCTTCGCCGTTCAGGGTATGAGTATGATTTAAAATCGCTAGAACAGGCACTAGGCTGTAAAGTAACTACTACTAATGCCCGTGGCCATCAAGGGATTGATAGGGTGCGCGAGAAAACTCTTCAGCATAAGTCTCTTCCACCCACACGATTATCTTTGCAATATCCACCGATGATTCAGCAGGCAATTAGACAAGCTGGGACTGCTCTTAATAAAGACTTTGGGTATTCACCACAAGTTGCCCGTTGGCTTACAATTCAATATATGGGAAATAATAAGGTTATCCGGGAGGTAGCCAAAAAAGAAAAACTAACCCCGCTTCTTAACCAAACGAAATACTACGATGCACAGAAATTTGCCGATAAGATCTTTAACACGCGCTTGCAATTCATTGAAAAAACACTAAATAACGCGCGGCAATCAATAGCTGGCAACAACCATGTAGAACTAACCAACCGAATTGACAAAATAGTTACTAATCCTATTTTAGGTTTACCAATTTTTGCGTTAATCTTCTTTGTGATGTTCAAACTCTCTTTTGACTGGGTGGGAACACCATTATCTGATATGCTAGATCGATTTATTTCTGGTCCCGTTTCTTCTACAGCTAATCAATTACTAATAAATCTTGGCGCAATTCCCGCTTTACGTTCGTTGATTATAAACGGAATTATTGCCGGGGTTGGTGGTGTGCTGGCTTTTATTCCCCAAATATTTATGCTCTTCGCTTGTATCTCGCTTTTAGAAGACTCGGGATATATGGCACGAGCAGCGTTAGTTACGGACCGAATAATGCAAATGATCGGGTTAAATGGAAAATCTTTTATTCCGTTAATTATCGGATTCGGGTGCAATGTGACTGGGATAATGGCTGCACGGACAGTAGAACAGCCTAAAGAACGGCTGATCACGACTTTGATCATGCCATTTATGAGTTGTTCGGCGCGACTACCAATTTACAGTTTATTTGTTGCGGCTTTCTTTCCGCGCCATCAGGCAGTAATTGTGCTCTCAATCTACTTTCTTGGAATCATCATTGCCCTAGGGATGGCAAAGTTTTATCAAATGGTTTTCCATGTTCAAGAGAGTTCTGTTTTTGTCGTTGAACTACCCCACTACCACCTTCCGCGTCTTGATATAATTTGGCAAGGAACTTGGGATAAGGGGAAAGGATTTATCAAAAAAGCCGGTACTATTATCTTTGCGGGAACTGTTCTTATTTGGGTATTATCGAGCTTTGGCACTAGTGGTTTTGTCACTAATTCGGCAAATAGTTTTGCGGCTGACCTAGGACGAATTCTTGTTCCAGTATTTAAACCAATCGGCTTGGTTCAATGGCAAGCAATCAGTGCTTTATTTACTGGTATTCTAGCTAAGGAAGTAATCACTTCTAGCATGATGGTGATGTTTCATACAAGTAGTAAGGCCTTTTTAATTGCATCATTAGGTCAATTTATGTCACCGCTGACGGCCTATGCGCTATTAATTTTTATTTTGTTGTATGCACCCTGTTTTGCAACCTTAGCAACGATCAAGCAAGAAACCGGATCAACTAAGTGGATGATTTATTCTGTTATTTCTAGTTTAGCGATTGCTTATAGCATCGCCTTTATCGTCTTCCAAGTTGGCCGAATCTTTTGGGGGTAATTAAGATTGAAATTATTTATTAACATTATCATTGCGATTATTGCATTGGCTATTTTTACTCTTATTAAGACATTTCAACGCGAAAAGCAAGGTAAGTGCGCGGCGTGCGATTATGATTGCGAAATCAAAAAGCAATTAGTTAAAGCTAAAAAGTAACCCTCGTTAAGTTATAATACAAATACAGTAAGTAAATAGGCTCCAAAGCTCGGAAAAACCGAACTCTGGAGCCTTCTTTATGCTTCCTATAAGCTAACCACGTGTCGACGAAGCGTAAGCACGTTTCCTTTTTTATTTAGATAATGCCTGTTGCAAAATAAATCGACGAATTTTGCCACTAGCGTTTTTGGGTAACGATTGAACATAGAAGTAACGACGCGGAACCTTATAATGTGCCAAGTGCTGATATCCATAATCAATTAATTCTGTTCCTGAATATTGCTGGTCACTAACAAGAAACGCAACCGGAACTTGCCCCCATTCGGGATCGGCTTGTCCTACAACTGCCACCTCTTTAATGCCGGGATATCGTTGGTATACCTGTTCAATTTCTTGTGGAAAAATATTTTCCCCACCCGAAATTAGCATCTCATCAAGCCGTCCATCAACATAAAGGTAACCATCATCATCTACATGACCAATATCACCTGTCTTATACCAACCGTCAATCATTTTGGCCGGTAATTTTGCCGGTAAATTAAGATAACCAGGGGTCAGCGCTGGGGTTTTTAGGAGAATTTCGCCCTTATTGCTTAATTTCAATTGGGTTGTAAACAACGGCTGTCCAACTGAACCAATCTTTTTTAAAGCATCTTGGGCCCGTAAAGCAATAATCTGTGAACATGTTTCCGTCATTCCATAACATTGGACAACTGGAATTTTTGCTTGTAAACATTGTTCAAGAATGGAACGATTGATTGTTCCGCCACCAAGCAGCATGCAGCGAAAATCTTTATTGTAGCGCTGATGGCTCATTTTCTGCTGACTAACCAACTTCTTTAGCATAAAAGGAACAACAGACATAATTGTAACCGGTTCATTTACGAGAATTTGTTCAATCGTAGTAACCCTGAACTTATCTACCAGACGAACCGTCATTCCATATATTAGGCCTCGCATAATAATTGAGAATCCACTAATATGAAAAATTGGTGCTACGCATAACCATTCATCATGAGGGGACAAGCCAAGATTAAGGGCCGATGCTACAGCAGAATAAAAATGATTGCCAAACGTTTGTAAAACCCCTTTAGGCTTCCCAGTAGTACCCGAGGTATACATAATACTAGCGACCTGATCTAATTTAAAAGTTGCAACTAAAGACGATGATTTAACTATTGGCTGTTTTAAGAACGTACTATATTTCTTAAACGTCCTCCCCATCGTTGCTCGCCACAGTGAATCTTCAACTAAACATAGCAGAAGGTCGCTATCAGCAATTTGCCGGTGCAGTTCCTCATCAGCTAGCCGCCAATTCAACCATACAATCGATCGGCCACTGGAAATAATGGCAAGAGCAAGCTGATAGCTCATGAGACTATTTGTCGCAAGCAATCCCACCTTATCACCAGGATTAAGCTGATTAAGCTTTCCAACCAGTTTTTCAACCCGTACTTGGAGATCTGCAAATGTTAATTGTTCATGCCCGTCATCAACGGCAATATGGGCAGGTTGCGTTTCAGCCTGTTTTAATAACCAATTCTGCGTTTCCATACCTAGGCCTTCTATGGAAATTTAGGGAACTGGTCAAAATCTGGATCGCGCTTTTCATTAAAGGCATCGCGGCCTTCCTTACCTTCATCAGTAGTGTAGAAAAGCATAGTAGCGTCCCCGCCAAGTTGTTGCAAACCAGCAAGACCATCTGTGTCGGCGTTCATAGCAGCTTTAATGAAACGAAGCGCTGTTGGCGACTTCTTTAGAATTTCGTTACACCAATCAAGGGTTACCGATTCGACTTGATCTAAGGGAACAACCTTATTAATCCAGTTCATTTGGTATGCTTCGTCAGCACTGTAAAAGTGATTGAGGAACCAGACTTCCTTTGCTCGTTTATGACCGATTACGCGGGCAAGGTATCCTGAACCGTATCCAGCATCAAAACTCCCAACTTTGGGACCAGTCTGCCCAAATTTAGCATTATCAGCAGCAATCGTTAAATCACAAACTAATTGTAGAATGTTTCCGCCGCCAACGGACCATCCTTTTACCATTGCGATTACCGGCTTGGGAATAATCCGAATTAGGTGTTGCAAGTCAAGAACATTTAACCGAGCAATTTTATCTGGGCCAACATATCCGCCATTACCACGAACACCTTGATCACCACCAGATGAGAAGGCTTTGTCTCCGGCACCCGTTAGGATAATCACACCAATTGTGCTATCATCACGACAGATGGTAAAAGCATCAATCATTTCTTGAATTGTTACCGGGGTGAATGCGTTCATCTTTTCTGGCCGGTTCATTGTAATTTTTGCAATCTTTCCGGCACGTTCAAAAATAATTTCAGAATAATCTTTTACCGGTTGCCAATTAACTGTTGTCATGTATAATCTACTCCTTTTAAGTGAGGTTAATAATAATGAACCTATTAGAAAATTTAGATATCCAAACTCAATTAGTCACAGCTAGCAAGTGTATCATTACCGTCAAAGTCAGTGATAAACTTAAACAGCCCTACGGCATTGTCCATGGTGGCATCAACGCAGTTCTTGCAGAAACCGCTGCTTCGCTTGGCGCCAATCAATGGTTAGCTGATCATCATCAAGATCAAATAGCTCTCGGAGTTAATCTTACCACAGAGCATTTGATTGCGGTATCATCTGGATATTTGAAGGCTGTTGCAACACCGATCAAATGCGGTCGGCAAATCCAAACCTGGCAAACTAATATATACTGCAATCAGCAACAAACAAGTACCAGTATTATTACCTTAATCAATCGTCCTCATCCTTAGAAATGAAGCTTTCCAAAAATCCCTAATCATTATTTTAACTAAATTATTATCAATGCAATTATTGTCAATATAAAAAGTAGTTATGTACCTTAAATTATATAATTAATCCTCTTAACGTTCGATTGACCGTTCATAATCCAACAAATTCTTCGTTGTCGCACAATAGGACATTTGATAAATTATTACCAGCGCGAGGCGAACTGAGTGATAAAAATTTAAACCGTTTTATCTTGCCTAAAATGAGGAATGAGCGCCTGGTTTTAGGTCGTCAGTTTACCTATTTGGGGAGAAAAAGTAAATAGGAAAAACGCTATGATGGGAAGCATATCGCGTAATATAATAGTTTTATAAAGGAGAGCATTTTTAGTATGCGCTTCAGAGAAGATGAAGAAAAATATCTTGACTTAATTGAAAAGAGCCGCCTAGGGAGTAGCGAAGACTTCCAACAATTATATCGGCGTTATTGGCCACTAGTACGACGTTTATGGCAACGTTATAATATTGCTGGATTAGAACTTGCTGATTGGGAACAAGAAGCTCAGGTGGTCATGCTGGAAGTTATTCGGCTTTATAATAATCAAGGTCCACGAATGTTTAGCTGTTTTCTTAAAGAATGCCTTACAAATCGAATCAGGGACTTGCAACGGCAATCACAAGCAGGAAAACGAATTCCAACCGAACGTCTTTACGCCCTGACTGACGAGTACGCAGAAGTAATAATTGATTTCTGGCATCATTCACCAGATGAGATTATTTATTGCCGACAGAGTATTAAAAAACTCCTCCATAATTGTTCCCAGTTTGAGCGTAAGGTGCTTAATTATTTGCACAATGGCTACTCCATCGAAGAAATAGCCATTTCCCTTAAATGTCCCAAACGCAGTATTCAAAGTGCGCTTCACCGTTGTCACCTTAAATTAATCCAAGTTTTGAGCAAAGAAAAATAACAAATATAACTATGACCAATGCACTTCTTATAATTAGAAGAAGCATCGTCATAGTTTTTTTGCTAGAATGGTGAAGATATCCTAAAGTTAATACAAGGAGTAGTTTATGGATTTCTCATTTAAAAAACGGCATGTTAAAAGATTATATTGCGAATATACAATTCTATTCGTCTTTTTAGCAGCCTGTATCTTTGGTACCTACCTAGTAACTGGCCATACATTTATTCTTAGTAAAGATGCGTTGAACCAGCACTTACCGTTATTAGCCAATTATCGTGAAGCCCTTATTAATTTTTTTCACCACCCCCATTTAAACTTTTGGTCGTGGCAGATGGGCCTAGGCAGCGATACTTTTCAAGTATATTCCTATTATACGATTGGTGACGTCTTTGCTTATCTTGCGCTGTTGTTTCCAGCTGCGAAGATGACATTAGCTTACCAAGTTATCAATATTATTCGGATGTATTGTGTCGGCCTAGCATTTGTATACTTTGCTCAGCATTTTAAATTTCGAAATAGTGTTATTCTGATTGGAACAACAGCTTATCTCGTTAACTCATTCTTGTTATATGCGTGCGTTGCTCAACCGTTCTTTACTACACCCTTTATCATTTTTCCACTGATTATTGTGCAAATTGAGCGCGTCCTCCAGGGAGGGTCTGCATGGCCGCTTGCGGGCGCATTTACCTGGATGCTTATTAGTAATTATTACCTTGCATATGTCTTAGGAATTGGTTCTGTCCTTTACCTTATCTTGCGCGTGGCTACTCATTATCGTCAGACGCTTGATTATGGACGAACCTTGCTTAAACTTGCCTTTGCAACAATCACTAGCATCCTTTTATCAGCAATTTTATTAGTTCCAGAGATTATTGCGGTAACAAATTCAACGCGGACCGGTTCTTTATTTGCAAACGGGCTAAAGACTTATCCGCTTTATTACTACCTTTTCCTGCCAAAATCCTTAATTAATGGTGGACAGTGGTATTTTATGTTTTGGTCGGCGTTGGGAATTGTTTCAATCGGGTTTATCGCCCTTGTATACATTTATTCGCGTCCCCGCAAATATCCTTTGATTTCGATTAGTCTTGGTCTTGCCCTAATCATGCTCTTGATTCCGGCAGTCGGTGCCTTTTTTAACGGAATGATGTCAGCCTCAAATCGGTGGACCTTATTAATCTACTTACCATTAGCAATGGCAATTTGTATCCTAGCAGAAAATATCCCAACACTTGACCACCATACCTTAGCAATTCTAAGTTGGGCCACAGGAATATACCTCGTTATCCTTATTGCCACTTTCTTCTTTGAAAATGAGGACGACATCTTTATGCCGGTTATTTTCTTAATTGGCTCATTAATGGCAATTTGGATGATTCACTTTCATAAGGTTAATCATCCCTACCGCTGGCTACTGGGGATCGTAATGCTTAATGCGGGCTTTAACGCAATCTATGCCGCCTTCCCTTACAATGGCGACTTTTCTAGCAGGATGCTCAGCCGTGGTGAATACCAAGCAATTGCTGCTAACCGTTATGGAAGCCTTGATAAGGACCTTGCCAAAAGCCCATTTTATCGGGTATCAACAATTAGTCAGAACAAAATCATCGATGGTCCCAACCTTGATAACGACTTAACTTCCGGACTTCACAATATCGACTCTTATTATTCTTTACAAAATAAATATCTCGGTTTATTTAATACCAGTCTGCAAAATAATCAATATCAAGCAAATATTCCTATTCGGCAAGCTGATGACCGAACAGTAATGGATAATTTCTTGGGGGTAAAATATCTCTTTGTTCAAAGTGACGGTGATAATGCCACTAAGATTCCGGCAGGATATTTCTTAGATAAGGCTACAGACCCTGTTATTAATTACGACAAAAATCAACCAAGCAATCCAAAAAGCAAGGATGATTTTGTCCCTACGCAGACAATGCGTTATAAGACTGATTACGCCTTCCCCCTACTTTACTGGCAAGATAGCTATATTAGCAAACACACTTACCACAGCTTATCGCCAACCGAAAAAGAACGGGCCCTTGCTACTGGCGTTTTAGTAAACAGTAAAAAAGAGCTTAAGGGAATTAAGGCAGCTAAACTCAATCTGCAAGTTTATCCGCTTAAAAGCGAGTTAATCTCAAACCGGCTAAATAAAGTTAATCCGGCAAAACTCAAATACACGGACAGCGAAGAAACTTACCAGCTTCAATTACCAGAATTACAAAGCAAAAAAATGCAAAAAAAACTAGAAGGCAGCGAGTTACACATTGAATTTGCTAAAATTAAGTACACCCCCTTTTCAATGGATGATCAAATCAAGTATGAAGAAGCGCACTTAAAGGAAACATCTACTAACCCGGGAAGTGTAATTAACCAACGCTACACTCATTATCGCTATTGGCGTTACCACGTCTTAAACGGGTCGCCAGACATTAGCTTTAAGCTTAATGTTAATAGCAAATTTGGAACGTCAACAATTGAGCAAGCGCGCCAAAGTACCCTCTCACTCTTTAAACACGTCACAAACTCAACCTTGAATATTGGATACTACGATGGCAAGTTGTCAAGTGCATTAACCTTCCAACCATCCAAACTCGGAACATACCAATTAAAATACCGTGTAGTTGCTGAAAAGCTTGATAATAACTACTATCATGAAGTCAAGGCACTGCAACAACACCAGCTAAGGGATGTAAAGTTTAAGCGTAATCAGGTTAGCGGACAAATCACAACTAGCCGAGCTGGTGTTCTTACTTCTTCAATCCCTTACTCCAGTGGTTGGACAGTTAAAGTAAACCGCAAACCGGCTTCAACCCTCCGCACAAATCAAGCCTTTTTGGGTGTCTACTTACCAGCAGGTACTCACCATATCACGTTCTCTTACCAACTACCTGGTCTTAAAACAGGAGCAATTATTAGTTTAATCGGTCTTGCATGGACGTTGGCTGCCGCAGTTATTACAAGTATTTGGATAAAAAAGATAAAATAAAATTACTGAAATCTTGCATCCCGGCTAAGAGACGCTTAAGATAAAAATAGATTTTTAATAGCTAGGAGAAAGATTGTGCATAATAAGTTTACGTATATCATATATCAAATCATTATGGCCTTACTGGCAGTTGTGTCAATAGTGATGTTGATTGCTTATTATGCTAATCGGATCAACATTGATGCCTATCCTTACAATATGATTGATAATGGTATTTGGTTCATCTTTTTTGCTGATTATTTTATCCGACTCATTCTAGCGCCAAATAAGCGTGAATTTATTCGTAATAACGTTTTCGACCTCCTATCAATTATTCCAGCTAGCAGTCTGTTCTTCTTTTTCCGCATCGCACAAGTCGGCCGAACATTTCGCCTGCTAAAACTTATCCGTATTATGCGCCTAGTTGGTTTTACGGGGCGGTTAGGAGTGTTCTTCGAGCGAAATGAACTGCTTTATTACCTATATATCAGTATTGCAGTGATTATGGTAGCCGCGGCAATGTTTTGTATTTCAGAAAAAGTATCATATGAGACTGCATTATGGTGGGCAATTACAACTGCCACCACGATCGGCTACGGGGATGTAATTCCCAAAACAGGAATTGGTCGCGCCGCAGCAATTGTTTTAATGCTGTTAGGGATTGGCTTTATTGGGATGCTAACCAGTACCATCAATGAGTTCTTTGCTAAAAAAGACGAACGGAAGATTTCCGCCCAGTTAGTCAAAATCCAACATGAAAATCGCCAACTAAAGGCTGAGTTAGACGAAATCAAGCGTTTGATTCAGAAAAATAAACGTTAGCAAATAACCTCCATTCAAGGTTTTATCCAAGAATGGAGGTTATTTTTAATTTATTTGTCGACTTAACGAGATCATCTCTAGTAAGCTTTGTGCAGTGATCGCTCCTTCATTACCCACTTTGAGTCCCGCTCGTTGCATTGCTTGTTCAATGTTATCGGTAGTAAGGATGCCAAATGTAATTGGAATATTGCTCGTTAAGTTAAGATTCATTACGCCGCTAGCAACATTTTGACAAATTAAATCGTAGTGATCTGTTTCACCTTTGATAACAGCGCCTAACGTCAAAATGCCGTCATATTCCTTTTTTGCCAATAATTGTTTCGTCATAAACGGAATTTCAAATGCTCCCGGCACATGGTATACATCAACGTTTTCAAGGTCAAACTTAGCTAACATTTCGGTAGCTCCCTGCACTAATTGTTTAGTGACAGTTTCGTTAAAATCAGCAACAACAATCCCGATTTCTGCACTTTGAACATTAAATTTCCCAGTAAATTCTTTCATGATTAAGCCTCCAGATTCAGTAAGTGATGAAATTTATTTTTCTTTGTGATTAAATAATTCTCGTCATAGTTATTAGGTGCGATTTCTAATGGTATCCGTTCATTGATTTCAATATCGCCAAGTTGTAATTGCGCAATTTTATCGGGATTATTAGTAAGTAGGTTAATCTTGGTTATCCCTAATTGATGTAAAATCGCAATTGCTTGGTCATACTGCCGTTCATCAGGCGCAAAACCTAATTTTTCATTGGCCTCGACAGTATCATAGCCGTGTTCTTGCAAATGATAGGCTCGCAACTTGTTTGCTAAACCAATTCCTCGTCCTTCTTGACGCAAATAAATAATAATCCCGCTGCCGTTTTTCTCAATTCGGCGCATTGCTTCATGAAGTTGAGGACCACAATCACAGCGAAGGGAACCAAGAACATCGCCAGTAAAGCATTCTGAATGCATGCGAACCATTACAGGAGTAGTTGGATCAATATCTCCTTTTATCAGCGCTAGATTATTGTCATCAAACCATCGTAAGCGAAAGTCACCATACTGAGACGGGAGATGCACCTCTTCTACTGGTTTGCTCGCTAAACTTTGCCGGTATTCCTGAAGTTCTTTGATCGTAATGATGGGTAAGCCAAATTCGGCTGCTTTCTCATGAAGTTCCACTGATCGCGCCATTTCACCATTGTCTTTTAAAATCTCACAGATATAAGCAACTGGTTCCACTCCAGCCAAGCACGCAAGATCAACCGCAGCTTCAGTATGACCATCGCGTTCTAATACCCCATTTTTCTTGGCGACCAAGGGAAAGATATGGCCTGGCTTGTAGAAATCTTCGTTCTTAGCAGTTGGCGCGGCAAGATGAGTAATGGTGCGCCAACGATCAAAGGCTGAAATTCCCGTTGTTGTCGAATGATGGTCAACGCTGATCGTAAAAGCCGTACCAAAAGGATCCGAATTATCAGTAGTCATCTGAGGTAATTTCAGTCGTTCAGCTACTTCCGGTGCCATGGGAACACACATCAATCCACGAGCATACTTAGTCATAAAGTTAACTTTTTCAGGGGTAGCTTCACTAGCAAGCCCCACCAAATCGCCTTCTGCTTCGCGGTCTGCATCATCCATGACAATTGCTAAACCACCTTCTTGCAAATGCTTAATCGTTGCTTGAATTTTCTTTACATCCATTATTTTCGGCCTCCTAGTAAATTTGCGACTACATATTTGCCTAAAATATCGGTTTCTAGATTAACTTCATTCCCTACTTTAAGCGTATCTAAGTTAGTCACGAGTTGAGTGTGTGGAATCAGCCCAACCGTAAACCAGCCATTACCAGTTTCCATCACTGTTAAACTTACGCCATTAATTGCGACACTTCCTTGCGCTACCACTTGACCATGCAGGCGTTGTGGAAGACTAAATTGCACTTCAATAGCATTTTCATTGACAGTCCGCTTTAAAACTCGTGATAGTTCGGCAACATGCCCCGTTACAATATGACCTTCTAGCCGGGCGCCAACTTGCAATGAACGTTCAAGATTTACAAGGGACCCTTTTCCCAAGTTTTTGAACGTTGTCTTTTCAAAAGTTTGCGGCATTAAGGTTGTCGTAAATTGATTATTTTTAATACCTACTACCGTTAAACAAGTGCCATTTACCGCGATTGAATCTCCCAGTTGGACCGTAGTTAAAAAGTCATCAATTCGCGGAGTAACCACTAGTTCAATTGTTTCTCCTTGCAGGTTGATTTTTGTTATCCGACCAACTCCTGCTACTAAACCACTAAACATATTCCATCTTCCTTCCCGCAATCCTAATATTATTTTCTAAAACTTTAATTTCCTGATGGGCTAAATGTAATTGATGAGGTGACTCCATCCCTGGTACGCCTTTTTCGCCAAGCATCTGGGGAGCTAAATAAGTAATAAGTTCTTCAAACAACCCTTCCCATAAAAAGGCTTGATGGACAGTCGGACCCCCTTCCACATAAACAGATTGAATTTCTCGACAACCAAGTTCATGCAAGATGTCGTTAATTGACCACGTCCGGCGATAAAATACCCGAATGCCTTTAGCAAACTGATCTTGTAGCGAACTATTTTCCGTAAAAATCCAAGTAGGTGCCTGCCCGTCAGTCAACAAGTGTAAGGTTGGATTATCTTTTAAACGTCCCCGGCGGTCAAGAACAATCCTTACTGGCGGAAACTTTGTCGGACTAGTCGTTAATAAAGTTGGATTATCGATAATTGCGGTTTGGCTTCCAATCAAGATTCCTTGAAAATTGCCACGCTCGGTATGAACCATTTTTGCCACAGCAGAATTAGTAATCGCCGTTCGTTGACCTTTTTCTGCGGACACGCGATAGTCAAGACTCACTGCTTGTTTTAAAGTTACCCATGGTCGTCGGTACCGATAGAAAAAATCGTAATGCGGATTTAAGGCCTGTGCTGCTTCTTTAAGGACGCCCGTTTTGACAATAATATTTTGCTGTTGAAGCGTAGCAATCCCTTTCCCGGTGACAAGCTGGTGCGGGTCTGTTTCCGCAATCACAACCCTCCTGATACCCGCGTCAATAATCGCCTGACTACATGGTGGTTGTTTCCCATAGTGATTGCAGGGTTCCAACGTGACATAAAGAGTTGCTCCCTGTAACTGTTTCGGCGTAAGTTTACCTATTGCATCCCGTTCAGCGTGAATTCCACCGTATTCGTGAGTATGACCTCGCACTAAAACTTGACCATTTTTCACAACAACTGCCCCAACGCGAGGATTTTTCCAGGTTTCATTGCCAGCCTTTGCTGCTTCAGCGATTGCCATTTGCATGAAATAAGCATCTTCCACTCTAACCATCCTTTCCAAAATAAAAACGCCCTAAGATTTCTCTCGGGACGTTAAATAGTGGGTATACACTTTCTGGTA
>NZ_QORN01000021.1:0-54168 GCF_014830205.1 Limosilactobacillus walteri | reverse complement strand
GCCATAAATATACCTTCTTTATTTCAGATCATGCATATCAACCATATCCATGTCATCATAAGTTTGGTTTTCACCACACATAGCCCAGATGAATGAATAGCTAGTTGTCCCTACACCACAGTGAATTGACCAACTAGGGTTTACAACTGCTTGTTCTGGTTCTAAGACAATATGCTTACTTTCATCTGGCTTACCCATAAAGTGAAAGACCCGCGTATCCTTTGAACCAAACTCACAATACATGTATGTTTCCATCCGCCGAGCGTGGGTATGACAAGGCATCGTATTCCAGCCATTACCTGGTTCAAGGACGGTGTAACCCATTTGCAGTTGACAAGTATCCATGCTTGAAGCATCAATATATTTGTAAATTGTCCGCTTATTCATATCCGTTTGACTACCCATCGGCATTGCAATAGCATCCTTAAACGGCAGCTTTTTATTTGGATAGGTCTTGTGGGCGGGAGTTGAAACAACATAGAACTTAGCAGGATCATCAGAATTATCCGATTCAAAAACCACATGTTTAGCGCCCATGCCAATATAATAGCCATCATGCTTGACAATTTTATCCTTCTTGCCGTCAATAGTCACCGATCCAGAACCACCAATATTGATAAAGCCCAATTCCCGACGTTGTAAGAAGTAATCAACACCAAGATCTTTATCAAGTTTAATTTCTAGGGGCTCACCAGCCTTGGGTGTCACACCACCAAAAATCATGCGATCATTGTAGGTGTACGTCAATAAAATATCACCCAACGAAAAAATCTTATCCATTAAAAATTCGTCCCGCAGTTCTTGTGTATCATAATGCTGAATATCCTTAGGACTATGAGCGTAACGAGTTACCATCTTAAAACTCACTTTTTCATTCCTCCGTTTCTTAATTAGAAATTTTATTTCCTTATTCACTTTTAATTATAATCTTATTGACACTTTTTGCAAGTGCTTTCATTAAATTATTTCTATTTAAGAAATTTTGTTTCTAATAAGTGTTTGAGTGCTATGATAAAAATATAGAGGTGATTACAAATGAGTATTAATATTGGAATTCGCGCCCATGATGTCAGTAAACATACCTTTAAGCATTTATTTAGCATAACTGCTAACTATGGCTTTACCAATGTTCAGTTTGCCCCGTTTAAATTCTTACCAAAAGAATTAATTACAGATAGTTCACAGTACTCCCCCGGCTTGTTAAATATAATCGATCAAAAGTTTAAGGAGGTCGGTGTTAATATTTCTGTCCTTGGTAACTATGTTAATATGATTGATTATGATCGTACTGTTCGCGAGAAGAATTTACAAAGTTACCAAAATAGCCTGATAGCAGAAAAATTCTTGCACGCGGCAGTTGTTGGCAGTGAAACTGGCAGCGTCCTTTCACCTAATGGTTATACACCACAGAACTTCACAGATTCAGCCTTATTACGCGTAATTGATTCTGTCAAACAAATAACCAGCGATGCAGAAAAATTAGGAGCATTATTTGCGATTGAACCAGGGATAAATCATCCGCTTTATGATAATTATGCGGTACGCCGAGTATTAGATGCCGTTCATAGTCCAAACTTATTCGTTATCTTCGACCTTGCCAACCTTATTTCAAGAGATAATTATAAGGATCAAAGTACTATTTTAAATGAAGCAGCACGCTTATATGGTCCGCGAATCTGCACTTTTCATTTAAAAGATATTGATTTTATTAACGGTAAAAAAGTTACAGTTCCATTTGGTTCTGGACTAATCGATGTTGAACGTTATATCCACTTTATTAATCAACTTAAACCCTATACTTTTGCAACCTTCGAGGCAACAAAAGAGGATCAACTAGATTCCGCATTAACTGCATTTCGGCAAGCAGAGAAGAAAGAAAAAACAATTATTATTTAATCCACCATAAAAAATTACCCGACAAATTTGATATTTGATGTAATCTACACACCAATATCAGAATTTATCGGGTATTATTTTTCTATTTTTTTAGCCATCGCTGTTTCAAGGACTGCACAATTTCTTTAGGCAGACGATTACGAGTAAAAATTCCCTTACGATTTTCGCCACCAATCCGAATCATTCCCGGTTCCGTTACAAAATCGGCAAAATTCCAAAGTTGTTCTCCCTGTACAAAATCAAATTTGTCAAAAATTGCGAAATTAGCCTTGTAATAGTCAACTTGGTATTCTTCAGAGTATGGCTCCCTTTGTGCCGAATGCATTCCGGCAATCGTATCAGCACCAAATTCTGTAAAGATAATCGGTTTGTCGGGAAATTTTTGGTGCCATTTCTTTAATTCAGCCGTTAGATCAGCTTGAGCTTTGCTTAAATCACCAAAGTCAATATACCAACCATAATACCGGTTTAAACAGATCACATCGACTAAATCCCCTACTAAGTCCTTGTCCGCATCAGCCGCCATAATATTTACAATCGTGACAGGACGCCGTTGCGGATCCAGTTTTTTTGCATATTCAACAATCCGCCTAAAGTACTCGTGAGCACCTTTTTCCTGACTAGCAGGCTCATTAGCTAATGACCACATAATCACACTTGGATGGTCACAATCACGATCAATCATTTCTGCTAATGCAGCTTTATGATTCTTTGCCGGGTGTAGGTCTTCCCATGTTTTACCTGCATGCACGTTATTATCAAGAGTGACCGCAAAACTTTCATATAGACCAACTGCAGGTACTTCATCAATCACTACAAACCCTAAATGATCCGCAAGACGCATCGTCTCTTCAGCGTATGGATAGTGAGATGTTCGAAATGAATTTGCACCCATCGACTTCATAATATTAAGGTCCATTACTACTTGAGGCAAATTAAGTCCGCCACCATGAGCAAGAGAATCTTCATGCCAACCAAATCCTTGGAAGTAAAACGGCTGATCATTAATGAATATTTGATGGTCTTTTACCTTAATTGTTCGCACCCCAAATTCCTTAGTATACGAATCAACTAAGTTCCCTTTATTGTAGACATTAATATTCAATCGGTAGAGATATGCAGCTAATGGTTGCCAACGATGAGTAGCCGCAATAATTAATTGACCATGCTCATTTCCGCTAGCAACTTCTTGGTCATCTTCGTCTAGAATCGTCAACTGCACACGATCATAGTCGCCATTAATTTTAATAGCGGGACTAACAGTAGTCTGATTATCAGTAACCTTATAATTGATATGAACATCGTCGATATATGTCAAAGCCGTCGTGTAAAGTTTTACTGGACGGTTAATACCAGCATAATTGAAAAAGTCAAACCGATTTTGCTGTTTGATATGCCCATCGACTGATTCTTGGTGCGCAGACGGGATAGTCGTATTATCCAGTAAATTATTAACCCGGAGCTTTAAATCGTTTCTACCAGCCTTAATGTAGGAACTGATTTCAAACTCAAATGGAGTATACCCGCCGATATGGCTGCCTACTAACTGACCATTAACATATACTTCGCAATTTTGCGTTACCGCGCCGAAATGTAAAACATTACGCTTGACAGCTTGTTCATTAGGGATGTTAAAAGTGGTCTCGTACCAAAAATAGCCCACATGGTTACGAACTTTCTTGTTAAATACCTGGTCATTAAAAGATGCAGGAACAGCAACTAGTTGAGGATTAGTTAGCTGGGTTGCTGGATCAACTTTCCCTTTTTCCACCTTAAATTTCCATAAACCCGAAAAGTCTTCTAGCGTCCGTGTCACTGTTTGTTTTGGATATAGCATTATGTGCGCCTCCTAAAATACCCGACAATTCACCACTCAGCGCTAGTTTAGCATTGATTATGTTTTTTTGTCGGGTAAGTGTTTTTATAAGGAAAAAACTTATTAAGAGAAAATACTTAATAAGTTTTACTGTAAGATATTATTTTATGTTGTAAAATCTATTTTTTATTCACCCCCTTACCCGGTGCATAATCGTCCATTAAATTAGCTGGATACGGATTTAACTTAAATTCTTCATCTTTACGTGGGGAGCTTTCATTAATTGGATTATTTGATTTATGAAGGGTTACCGTTCCATAAGCAGGAACAATAACATTTTGCCATTGGTTATTAAATCCGCTAATTGTAACAGTTGCTTTCAATGGCTTGTTCGTTGGATTATAGATATGTGCAGCAATTGATCCATCAGGTCCAATAAATGCAACTGATCCTAAGCCGCCTGTGTAACTATCTTGTGTATAGTTACTTGAACCAATTACTGTCGATCCTGGGATGATATCCTGGGTAAAATTACGTAACATGTAGTATTCAAGATTACGCTGAACTTTACCGGTTTTATGATCAATTGTTACTACTCCTCGACGTCCTGTAGAGCCAACCATATTAGGAAGCCCACGTTCATCAAGCGCTATATTCCACAGGTAAATTGAAGATAGTCCTTCTCGTACTAGCCAATTACCGATAAGTCCAAACATGATATGGGATGCATCGTCAACTGACTCTTCAAGCATACAACGACGCTCGGTCATCGCAAAATCCCATTTAGGGTTAAAACGACTTGCGTTGAATAGATTAGTATAAGGACCATCATAAGTATGGAAAGCAAAACCATCAAAAGCATTTGCTTCCTCAGGAGTAACAGAATCGCTTAGAGATTCATTAAGAACATTTAAACTACCATCCCAGAAATAAAGCTTTGTATCAGGGAATGATTGGTCTAATGCTGGACGAAGGTATTTATAGCCAAAATGAGCTAACTCTTTAATATTCCACATCATTGCTGGCCATTCAGCAGCATTAGATGGTTCATTTTGAATCGTAATGGCATAAATAGGAATACCTAGTTTTTTATATTCTGTCAAATAACGGATAAAGTATTGGGCATAGACGCCTTCAAAACGATCTTTGGTTGCATAACCATTTCCTGTAAATTCGTTGAAACGGAGATGACCACCCATTCGCATATTTCCGGTATTCTTCATCCACGCTGGTGCCGACCAAGGAGAAGCCATAATCTTAACAGCCGGATTAATCTTTAGAATTTCTTGGACAACCGGAACAATGTACTTTAAATCTTTGGTTGCATCGTTAGCCCCTGGTGTTCCCTCCCCAATTGAAAACTTGTTTAAACTTGAATCGTGTTCACCAAATGGAACGTCATCATAACTGTAGTAAGGTTGACTTGACGGTTCACATGCTCCTAATGGAATCCGAATATTTGAAAAGTTACCTTCATTAGGATCAAATAGCTCATGGAGGAGGGCACTACGTTGTTCAACACTTTGCTTCCAAATAAGTGAAGCGGCTGCATCTGTAATCGCTGCCCCAGCGCCAATCCAATTTTGCTTTTTTATTGATGGATCGATTACTATTTTGTAGCCATTGCCATTTGTCAAATGTTGTTCTGGAGTAGTCAGATGCTCTCTTTTCTGGGTTAAATCCCCAGATGTAGTAGTCCAAAACTCATTATTAAATTTAACCATTCCCGTTTCCCCCTATTTATTAATACCTTTTCCTGGCGCCCAGTCATCTTGAAGAGCTGCTGGACGAGGATTAAGTTTAAACTTCTCATCCGCTCGAGGAGAACTTGTATTAATCGAATTATTCGATTTATGAAGAGTAACTGTTCCATATGCCGGTACATCAATAGTCTGCCATTTTTCATCAAAGCCATTAATCTTAATAGTTGCTGTTAATGGCTTTGCAGTTGGGTTATAAATATGAGCAGTAATTGAGCCATTAGGACCCATGAAAGCAACGGATCCAAGGCCACCAGAATAACCATCTTGCGTATAATTGCTTGAGCCAATTACTACTGAACCAGCATCAACATCTTGGGTAAAATTACGTAACATATAATATTCCAAGTTACGTTGAACCTTACCTGTTTTATGATCAATAGTAATTACACCACGTCGTCCCGTTGATCCAGCAATGTTTGGAAGTCCTCGTTCATCTAAGGCAAGATTCCACAAGTAAATTGATGATAATCCCTGTCGTACTAGCCAATTACCAATAAGCCCAAACATGATGTGTGATGCATCGTCAACTGACTCTTCAAGCATACAACGCCGTTCAGTCATCGCTAAATCCCAGTTGGTGTTAAAACGACTCGCATTAAATAGATTGGTATAAGGTCCATCATAGGTATGGAATGCAAAACCATCAAAGGCCTTCGCTTCTTCAATTGTCATTAACTTATTAAGCGGTTCATTAAGAACGTTTAGACTACCATCCCAAAAGTAAAGTTTTGTATCAGGAAAAGCCTTATCCAGTGCTGGTCGAAGATACTTATAACCAAAGTAAGCGAGTTCCTTAATATTCCAGATCATAGCTGGCCATGCCGCTGCATTAGATGGTTCATTTTGGATTGTTAAGGCATAAATTGGAATACCCAACTTTTGATAGGCCTCGATGAATTTAATGAAGTAGTTTGCATAAACCCCTTCGAAGCGGTCCTTAGCAGCATATCCATTTCCAGTAAACTCACCAAAACGAAGGTGACCACCCATTTTCATACTACCTGTATTCTTCATCCAAGCAGGACCAGACCATGGAGAAGCAAGGACTTTAACTGCTGGATTAATTTTTAAGATTTCCTGAACTACAGGAACAACGTACTTTAAATCCTTTGTTGCATCTTTACTTCCCGGTTCACCTTCACCAATAGAAAACTTGATAAGGCTAGAGTCGTGTTCACCAAATGGAACATCATCATAGCTATAATATTCTTCTTCTGAAACTTCTCCAGATCCAAAATCACATGATCCAATTGGAATTCTAATTGCAGAAAAATTTCCTTGATTAGGATCAAACAGTTCATGTAATAAGGAATCGCGTTGCTCAGGTGATTGTTTCCAAATTAGCGAAGCAGTAGCATCAGTAACTGCAGCACCAGCACCAATCCAGTTTTGCTTACGAATTGAAGGATCAATTATGATTTTGCTGCCATTTCCAGGAGTTTTTGTCTTAATTGGAATGTCTAGTTTTTGTCGTTTTTGGGTTAAATCACCTGAAGTTGCTGTCCAAAATTCATTTTTAAAGTTCATATTACACACCTCTAACGTACACGCTTAATCGACCAAATTAAGAATCCACCAATTACTTCCATAAATACAGCAAAGATAAAAATAGATTTATATCCAAAGCCAGCAACAACAGCTGAAGCAAACATTGCCCCTAACATTTGGCCCAAAGTATTAGCAAGGTTAATTAATCCTAAATCTTTTCCTGCAGTATCAGCTGATGGCAAAACATCCATGTTTAGTGCTCCATCAACAGAGTTATATAGGCCATTACCGAAAGCTGCAATAATTGCGTACACAAACATTGCCCATGGTTTGGCAACAAATAGTGGGAATAACGCAGCGGCTCCTAATGCAAAAGTAGCTAAAACAACCGGTCCCTTAACACGTTTCATTTTATCTGCCAGTGGTCCACCAACAAGGGCGAAAATAACACCAATAATTAACATAATCATTGAGAAAATTGAAATTGAGTGTCCAGCGTCTTGTGTATTTTGACCAATATAATCAGTAAAAATATAAAGTTCAAACGTAGTAACAATCGTTGAACCAACAACCATACAGAATTTGCCGGCTAAAGCAAAGTAAAAGTCACGTGCACCTTTAGTTGGGAAAAAGAAATATTTCTTTAATGATTGCTTATTAAACTTAACTCTAGGTTCATCTAAATTACCTTTTTCTTGAATCAATAATTCATGAATAATTGCAAGAACAACGGTACAACCAGCCATAACATAAATACCGAATTTAACATTTCCCAAGAATTGAGCTGCTAGTAATGCAAAACCTTGTTGAGCAATTGTGAAACCAACACCATAAAATGTTGATACAGTTCCACGCCATTTTGGTGCTACTCGATCAGATATTTGTGGATAAATAGCTGCAGCAATTGCATTTTCCGCTGCAGCTGCAACAATCCATACGAGAATAATTCCTACGACAGAACGCATATTGGCAATAATACATAATGAAATGGCTATTGCTAATGTCCCTAATACAATGTAAGGCTTTCGTTTACCAAATCGAGTGCGGGTGACATCAGAAAACGCTCCAAAAAGCAAATTAGCAATTGCACCAGTAATAGACGCAACCGTAGCTAAAATACCTACAGCCCAAACCTTATTAGCAGGATCAATTTGACTAAATAATTGTGGAATTAAAACACTTCTCGTTGAACCAATTGGACCATACCAACAAAGCGGTGCTAAAAACATAGCAGATGAAATCATCCAAGGTAATTTAGGCTGCTCTGAGTCTTTAACTTTTGCGTTTGTAATTTCACCTATTACAGACGAAGTACCTTTTTCTTCTTTTTTATTATCATTAGAAATTTTACTATCCATAATACTCACTCCTTTTAGAAAGCGCTTTCAAATCAATGAATAAATATACTTAAAATTAATACAATAAGTAGTCCCACAACCGAATTTACTAGTTCTAATGCTCCCCACGTTTTGAAGGTGTCTTTTAAGGAAATTCCAAATGATTGTTGAAACAGTAGGAATCCTCCATCATACATTAAAGTCATTGTATTACTACCACAAGCACAGGCTAATACCATTAATACTGGACTAACATGCATAATAGTTACCATAGGAGCAACAATTCCTGCAGCTGTAATTGCAGCAACTGCTCCTTGCCCCGTTAATATCCGAATTAAAACTGTAATTAGCCAAGCTAAAATAAATGGAGACACTGGAAGTTTATCAAACATATTTACAATTATATTTCCAACTCCTGTATCAATAATTACCTCTTTCATAATTCCACCAGCTGCAATAACAAGTAGCACATTAGAGATACCTTTAATGGCCTTTGTTAGTGTATCTGTTACTTGTTTACCTGATTTACCACGAGCATAGCCAAACACTATCATTGCAACTAACACCGTGATTAACATACTAATATCTGCACTACCTATAAAAGCCATAATCTTATAGGTTATACTATTTCTACTGGTAAATGATTTAGTTATAGAAGAAATAATCATAATAATTGCTGGCATTAATGGAACAAGTAGGCTAATGCCAAAACTTGGTATTTAGCTTACTGGTTTTTTAGGTGCGGGCTTCATAACATTACCTAATGGCATTTGATCAAGTCCAGGAATAAATCGCCGAATTAAAATACCAGAACAGACTATTGAAGGAATAATTACTATAAGCCCAAAAATATAAACTTGGGCAATATCTGCATGAAAAGCTGTTACAAGTGCCATTGGACCAGGCTGAGGAGGAAAAATACTATGTCCCATAGTAGCACCAGCAATCGTTGGAATTATTAATCGCATATATGGAATTTTTGCTTCTTTAGCAATGCTTAACACTAGCGGAACTGCAATCAGGAATGCAACCTCATAAAACATAGACATTCCAAAAATCGTCCCTATTATTAAAAGAGCAACTGACAAATATTTTCTTCCCATTTTTTCAACAATTGTATCAGCAATTTGCTGTGAAGCTCCCGATTCAGTCATTAGTTGCCCAACAATTGCACCAAAAATAACAATTAATGCTAAGGTTGAGAGCACTCCTCCAATTCCTTTTTCTACTGTGGGAACAATTTTTGTGATTGGCATCCCTTCAGCAAAAGCAATAAATAACCCCGCAAGTAGTAAAGCAATAATATTATGCAACTTAAGACCAACAATCAAATATACTAGTAGTCCAATACCTACAAAAATGTAAATCAATGAAATAATATCAGCGGACATGTTTATTCACGTCTTTTCTTTGTGTCCTATTTTACCTACTTATTCTCCTTTGTAATCGCTTCCCAAAGACCATTCAAATAGGTAATTCCAAGCGCGCGGTCATATAGTCCATATCCTGGACGACCTTTTTCACCCCAAATATCACGACCATGGTCTGGACGAATGTAACCGTCAAAGCCGGTGTCATACAAGGCTTTCATGATTTCATACATATCTAATGATCCTTCTGAAGATAAGTGTGCGGACTCGTGGAAGTCGCCATTACCCATGAATTTAATATTGCGGGCATGAATAAAAGGTGCACGGTCTTTCTTAACAAATTCGCGAATAATGGCTGGAACATCGTTATTTGGATTTTCGCCAAGACTTCCAGTACAGATAGTAAAACCGTTATATTTCGATTCATGCATTTGCTCAATTTTGAGCATATCTTCCCTATTCTTATAAATCCGTGGTAAACCAAATAATGGCATTGGCGGATCATCAGGATGCATTGCCATCCGCACATCATATTTTTCACAGGTTGGAATAATTGCATCTAAGAAGTATTTTAGGTTTTCACGCAATTTCTGTTCATCAACATCCTTGTAAGCTTCAAATAGACGTTTAACTTCCGCTAACCGTTCAGGTTCCCATCCCGGAAGAACATATCCATTAGAATTCTTTTCGACCGATTTAATAATATCTTCCGGTGACCCTTCAACGTATTTATGCTGAAACGCCATGTCTGTTGAGCCGTCTGGCAACGGATAATGAAGGTCTGTCCGCACCCAGTCAAAAATTGGCATAAAGTTGTAACAAATAACCTTAATCCCGTATGCGGCTAAGTTCTTAATAGTTTCCTTATAATTTTCAATATATTTATCACGACTAGGAAGACCAATCTTAATGTCATCATGAATATTAACTGATTCAATGACTTCAAGCTTCAATCCGGCGTCTTCAACTTCTTGTTTTAATGCAGCAATTCGTTCCTTTGGCCATACCTCACCAACCGGAATATCAAATAGTGCACCAACTACTTGTGTTGTCCCTGGAATTTGGCGAATATCTGACAATTTAATGGAGTCATTATTATCGCCATACCAGCGAAATCCCATATTTTTCATTTTATTTTCCTTCTTCTAATATTTTCCTTTTTCAGTAACTGTCCGATGAATTGTTTCGCGCACAGCCCCTGGTTTGGTAATCATTTGTTTGAAGTAGTCTTCAACTTTGTCACCAAGACCGATTTCATAGAGGTCATTACCAAAAATTGACTTATTACTTAAAATTGGCTGCAATTTAGCATGTACGTCAACATCCGCATCCCCAAGCCTAATGTCTTTAACATAATCATGTAATTGTTCATATAGGGGATCTGGACTTGGGATAAATGAATTACCCTTGTCATCCACCGCCATCAGGTACCGACACCAGCCTGCAATTATCATTGGAATAAACTCAAGTTGCGCCGGATCGAGTTGTGGATCATCAACATAATGTTGAAGAGTAACCCCGTAACGAATACCAACCTTTTGCGATGTATCCGTAGCAATTCGTTGTGGTGTGTCCGGAATATTTTTATTCGGCAACCGTTTTTCAATTAACGTATCGATAAACTCTTTCGGGTTAATGATTCCGGGATCCTTAACGACTGGTAAGTCTTCCCCATAGCCAAGATTCTTAATCATCTTAAGTAAATCGGTATCCGTTGCTTCATCAGAAATAGCATGAAAATCAAGCAGACAGCCAAAAATTGCTAACGAAGTATGAAGCGGGTTCAAACAGGCAGTAACCTTCATTTGGTCAGCGTCATTAACCGTTTCGCGGTCTGTCATTAAGACGCCTGCATCTTCAAGCTTTGGCCGACCATTTGGAAAACTATCTTCAATCACGAGGTAGTGTGTTTCCTCAGTATTTCCAAACGGAGCAATATTAGTATGCTTATCTGTATGGATGATTGCAGCATCTTCAATTCCATCAGCGACAAGTTCTTTTGAGACTTCTTCTGATGGGTTTGGTGTAATGCGATCAATCATACTCCATGGGAATGATACCTGCGTCGGGTCACTGAGATACTCAACAAAAGCTTGGTCAACCAAGCCATTTTTTACCCAGCCGTTAGCAATCAATAGAACGGCCTCTTCTAATCTCTTCCCGTTTTGCGAGAAATTATCCGTGCTAACCATCGCAATCGGGAACGCGCCAGCCTTATAACGAGCTAGCAACAGGTTGGCAATAACCCCCATATTAGTAACAGCGGTGTCAGGATCATTTTTAATATCATGGTCGGCACCTTCTGTTAGGTTGCCATTCATATCCGTTAAGCTGTAACCCTTTTCTGTAATTGAAAATGTTGCGAATTGCAGTGAAGGATTACTAAAAATTTCCTTTAACGCCTTCAGCCCCGGTTTATTTTTACTGTTAGCGTAAATACTGTCAGCAACACTCGCTACTAACTCTTTATCAAAACCATCTTTCTTCATTACCACTGATAAAAAGCGGTTCTCATACGGCTTGTAAACATTATTAATAACTTCATCATCATAAGTATCAGCAACGATAATCCCACTATCCATTTCACCTTTATTTATTAATTCTTGGGCAATAACCGAGTGAAAACAGCGAAAGAGATTACCACCGCCAAAATGAACCCAAACAGGTGCTTCCTTGGTGTGTTCAATCAATTTATTTTGATCAAAATGTGGAACAGTAACACCTGCTTTTTTAAATGGTGTCGGGTCATTAAGGTAATCATCAGTTAATTTCACCATTAACAGCGCTTCCTTTCTAAGTAATATACTAATATATCAGTTGTCTTTATAGTAAACGCTTTCATAAGATTTGTCAATGTATTATCAGAAATTGCAATTTAGTAATCAAAAACGTTATAATAAAAATGTTAGAAAGGACGTTATAACAATGCCTAATTACTCACGAAATGATTTGACTGGACAAGCTTATGACATCATCTTAAAAAAGATTATTGATGCCGAATATGAACCTGGTCAAAAAATCTCTGAAAAGAAAATAGAAGATGACCTACAAATTGGTCGGACGCCAGTTAGAGAAGCACTGTTACAGTTACGACAAGAGCGACTTATCAATGTCATTCCCCAGTCGGGAACTTACATTTCAAAAATCGACTTAAAGGATGTATTAGACGCGCGTTTCGTTCGTGCTAGTGTCGAACGGCGGATTATGCGAGAGGCTGCAACCCTCAAATTAACTGCCGAACAGCTTGCTGACTTGGACCGAATTATTGAAAATGAAAAAAGGACCCGTGAAAATGATGATTTTCCTGCTTTCTTAGACAGTGATGACATCTTTCACGAGTACTTTTACAAGCTTACTAACCATCAACGGGTATGGGATTGGCTTAAAAAGATCAACATCCAGTTTAATCGTTTTCGTTTTTTGCGGCTTAAAATCCAAAAACTTTCCTGGCAAGGATTAATCGAAGAGCACGAAGCAATCTATGATGCAATTAAAGCTAATGACGTTAATGAAGCTGACCGCTTAACTGCTAATCATATGCACCGGATGTTAGACGAAGAGGAATCACTTATCAATTCATTTCCCGATTATTTTTCAAATATCGACTAAAAAAATACATTCAATGGGCTAATTAAGCTTGCTCACTGAATGTATTTTTATTTTTAGCGCGATACGCGAGTCCCCGCGCCGCCCTTCATAACAGCTTCAACATCTTCTTTTGTCGAAATATTTAGATCACCAAGAACGGTTAGTTTGAGAACACTAGCTGCGATGGCGTAATCGATCGTTTCTTGCGGATCATTATCATTTAATATTCCGTGCATTAATCCTGCACCGAAAGCATCCCCACCTGCGACACCTTCTAGTACATTGATGTCATATGCTGGACTCTCATAAATCTGACCATCTTTAATCATTAGCGCCATCCATGTTGACTTATCAACAGACTGAATATTCCGCAGTACGCTTGCGATAACCTTGATATTTGGATACCGCTTAATAATTTCCTGCATCCCGTTAATAAAGGTATCTTTTTGCTCAATTCCCCGTGACATATCACCATCAAAAGCATAGATACCAAGGCTCTGTTCAAAGTCCTCGTCATTAGCAATGCAGACAGTCAGGTACGGCATAATTTGCTTCATGTAGGCCTGTGCTTCTGCTGTTGTCCAGAGCTTTCCTCGGAAATTAAGGTCACAGGCAACTTTAATCCCGTGTTCCTTACAATACTCACAAGCATTTAAAATTGTCTTTCGCATTTCTTCAGATAGAGCAGCCGTAATCCCACTAAAGTAGAAATAATCAGCGCCTTTAAGCAAGGTTGGCCAGTCGTATTCGTCACTCTTTGAAGTAGCAAACGAACTGCCTGCTCGATCGTAAGTAACCTTCGTCGCCCGCACACTAGCCCCCTTTTCAAAGAAATAAAGGCCGAGACGTGGACCGCCATATTGAAGCAATGAGGTATCAACGCCATATTCACGAAGTTTATCTTTGGCTGCTTGGCCTAACACATTTTTAGGAAATTTTGATACAAAAGCTGCTGAATCGCCAAAAAGACTTAGTGAAACGGCTACATTTGCTTCTGATCCACCGTAATTGGCATCAAATTGGTCTGCTTGCAACATCCGCTTTTTAGCTGTTGGCTTCAGTCGCATCATCATTTCTCCAAAAGTTACAATTTTACTCATCACATGTCACCCCTTTTACTATTCAGTAACACCAGTCTTAAAAATTGCGATACCATGAACGTTATATTTTTCATTATTCGTTTTTTTACCGCTAGCAACGTCAATAATGAACTGAATGAATTCATCTGCTAAATCATCCATTGACTCATTCATTAATCGGCCAGCATCGAAATCTATCCACCGTGGCTTTAAGTTAGCAATATAAGAATTTGAAGAAACTTTTACGGTTGGTACATAGGTAGCAAATGGGGTACCACGCCCAGTCGTAAATAATACCATCTGGCAGTCAGCCGAGGCTTCTGCTGATGATGATACTAGGTCATTGCCAGGTGCCTGTAATAGGTTCAATCCCTTTGTCTTCAACTTATCACCATATTGCAAAACATCATTTACTGCTGACGAACCAGACTTCTGAGTACAGCCTAACGACTTATCTTCCAAGGTTGAAATCCCACCAGCCTTATTACCTGGTGACGGATTCTCATAGATTGGTTGATGAAAACTTTCAAAATATGCTTTGAAATTATTAATTAGGTTAACAATCTTGTCAAATGTCGCTTTATCCCGTGCTCGCGACATTAAAATCTGTTCTGCACCGAACATTTCTGGCACTTCTGATAAAACAGTTGTTCCGCCTTGAGCATCGACAAAATCAGAGAGCCGCCCAAGCAACGGGTTAGCTGTAACCCCGGATAGGCCATCTGAGCCCCCACACTTTAAGCCAATTTTTAATTCGCTTAATGGTTGCGGTGTCCGCTGATCATCAGCCACCGCATTATTCAGTTCCTCCAACATCGTCAGTCCATCTGCAAGTTCATCTTCACTGTCAGCAGACGAGAGAAACTTAATCCGTTGCGTATTAATTGGACCGGCAGTGGCAACTAACTCCTGCTTCATCTTCTCCAATTCACTATCATCAGCACAGTCTAGCCCGCAGATAAGGACGGCACCAGCGTTAGGTTGTAATGCAGCATCAACAAGAATCTTGCGCGCGTGTTTATAATTATCTTCGGGCGTGTCAAAACCATACGTATGTTTTAATGGAATTACATTATCAAAGTTGCCATTATCAGGGTGAAGCGCTTTGAATTGCTCAACAAGCGGGTCCAGAGTCTCGCTAACGGAACCTACTACCGGAATAATATAGAGGTCGTTACGAATCCCAACCTTTCCATTAGGCCGTCGGTAGCCCATAAAAGTCCGTTGATCTTTTTTTACTTTGGATTTTATTTCGATCGGATCATAGTGATACTGCAATTCACCGGATAAATTGGTTGCTAGATTGTTAACGTGCACATGTTCACCACGCTTAATAGCTTTCGTTGCATGACCAATTGGATACCCGTACTTAATAATGTCTTCACCTTCAGCAATATCTTCAAGCGCAATTTTATGCCCACGCGTGATATCTTCCAAAACGATCACATCCCCGTGGCGCTTTGTATGCAGAACAGACCCCTTTTTTATATCTTGGAGGGCAACGGCGACAACATCATGATCATCGAGAATAATAAAATTATTCACTAGTATCAAACTCCTTCTTATCGTCAAGAAGCTTATTAAATCTGCCTCTTGTCCAATCTAGTTTTGTCCCATGCCCGCTTTTTGAATCCGTTCAAATTCTGCATGAAACTTTTGCGCATTTTCCTTTACCTGAGCATAATCACCATCAGCACCAGGGCCAACTAAACTACCACCAGCGCCGACAACAAATGCCCCTGCTTTAAACCATTCAGCCATGTTATCAAGGGACACTCCGCCACTAGGCATGATATTAGCTTGCGGAAATGGACCTTGTAATTCCGGAATCATCTTTTGAGTAGCAATTGCACCAGGGAAAATCTTGATCACATCGGCACCAGTACTTAGCGCCTTTTGTACTTCACTCGGCGTAAAACACCCAGGCATATATGGAACGCAGTAAAGGTTACATAATTCTGCAACTTCTTCATTATAAGAAGGACTAACGATAAACTTGGCGCCAGCAATCATTGCCATTCGAGCAGTTGCCGGGTCAAGTACCGTTCCCGCCCCCACAACAACCGATGAATCATCCGCATATTCTTCACTAAGGCGCTTAATCGTTACATCGGCATTAGGGGAAGTGAAGGCTAATTCAATTGCCTTCACGCCGCCTTCAATACTAGCTTTTGAAATTTTATATGAATTTTCTTCGCTTCGTCCACGAACAACAGCTACAACACCAGCATTTTTAACAGCTTCTAAGGCTTCAAATTTTGGTAACATAATTAAATAATCTCCTTTTTTATGATAGACGCATTTCATATTGATATACTTGTGAACTGTTTGGCGGCAGGAATAAATTACCTTCCTTGTTCATCCAATCAACTGGTTCGCCAAGTATATCAGGTAAGCCGTTGAATGGTTCAATACATAAGAACGGGCAATCTTCATCTTCCTTTGTCCATAAGCAAACATTATTAAATTGATCAATATCTAGTTGAATTTGATGACTAGTTAATGGTGAGAAGAGCCGGATACTCTTTACTCCTGGATTGGTAATAATCCGTAGCCCTGGTTTAAATGTTTCATAGTTTAATTCAAACAGGTTGCCGTTGGAATTAGTTAACTGTTCCTGGTTGCCAGTTCGGTATGGTGCTGGTGTTTTGACAATCTCAGCAACGTTCAACGCATCCTCAGGGCCGCTAAATTCAACCCGGTAATTATCAAACTTACCAACGCCATTAATTGGCACATTAAATGCCGGATGAGAACCAAGAGAAAATGGCATTATTGCATCAGAATGATTATTAACGTCAAAACTAAGTGATAAGCCTGTGCTAAGCAGGGTAAACGTGATTTTTAATTCAAAATCAAAAGGATACATTTCCTTGGTTTTATCATTGGCCCGTAATCCTAAAGTAAGGATATTCCGTTCATGATTAACAACGGTAAAATCTTCATCTGACACAAAACCATGTTGGGGCATAGAATATGTCTGACCATTTAATACATATTCATCATTATTAGAGCGGCCGATTGCTGGAAAAAGAACTGGCGCATGCTTCCCCCATTCCTTACCGTTCCATATATAATCAAAGCCAGCTGCCTTATTAATAAGGTGGGTCAATTGCGCACCATGCTCATCGATTTCTGCTCGAAACTCTTTATTTTCAATAATTTGCATGTTAATCCTCCATTATTCGGTAACACCAATCTTAAAAATCGCTAAACCATGAAGACCTGATTTTTCATTATTGGTCTTAGTGCCATTTGCAACATCAATGATAAAGTTAACGAGTTCTGCACTACCGTTAGGGTCATTTGCTGCTTTTTCACCATCAAAGTCAACCCAGCGGTTCTTCTTTTCCGCCAGAGCCGAATTAGAAGCAACCTTAATTGTTGGAACATAAGTTGAATATGGGGTTCCCTTACCGGTACTAACAATCATCATTTGACAATCGGCAGAAGCTTCCGCCGATGAATCAATAAGGTCATTATCAGGACTTTCAATTAAGTTAATTCCATTGCTTGTTATCTTTTGACCATAAGGCAAACCAGTAGTAACTTGACCCTTTCCCGCAAGGCGCAAAAGGGTTAGTCCCCGTTCTTCAGCAGTTGAAATCCCAATATGGTCTTCTGCATCATCAGGAACCTTTTCCATTTGCGAATCAAAGTGAGCATAATAATGCTTAAAATTATTAAAGATCGTCGTCACCCGTGCGGCAGCTTGCTTATCCGATGCCCGAGCAATGATTTCCTTCTCTGCTCCAGCTAATGTCGGAATTCCCGCTAATGCTACCGTTCCATCATTGGCCGTAATATAACTGGCAGCATCGGCAATTAAGCGGTCAGCTGTAAATACACTCATGCCATCAGGCCGTACCCGCTGCAATCCGACCTTTAACTCACTCAAAGGTACCGGGACCCGCTGATCATTAGCGGCGGCCGTATTCAATTCTTCTAGCATTTGCTGGGCATTTGCGAATTCATCCTTTACTTCTTGCGCAACAAGGAACTTCATTCGTTGATTATCAATTCCAGCCATTTGCTTAATTTCAGCTTTCATCCCCGCCATTTGGTTATTCTCACAGCCAAGGCCAAATACTAGCACCCCACCTGCATTTGGATGTAATACTGCATCACAGAGGATATGGCGAGTTTGTTCAAAATCATCACCTAATTGCGAACAACCGTATGGATGCTTAAGCAAAATAATATTATCAAAAGAACCATTGTCAGGATGCTTGGCCTTAAACTGTTGAACCATCACATCCATTAACGGTGTAATACATCCAACTGTTGGTACAATATAGAGATCATTACGAATCCCAACTTTTCCATTCTTGCGTCGGTAGCCCATAAAAGTTTTACGGTTAAGGTTGGGAATATCAAAAGCTTCACTAACCTTGCCATTTATTTCATTGGTCTGATTTGTTGCAAGATTTTGTTTATTAACCAGTGAACCAGGAATTACATCAGCTGTCAGGTGTCCGATTGGCTGACCAAATTTAATGATATTAGCCCCGCTTTGTAAATTGGCTAAAGCTACTTTATTACCAACAGGAACATCATTATTAATAACAATTTTTTTATTCTTAACTTCAACAACTGTTTGGGCAGGAAGATTAACGGTCGCAACGGCCACGTTATCATTAGGGTTTAAGATAAGTAGCTTTTTCATAAAATTACTCCTCTGCGTTAATTTCTTGAACGATTTCACGCGTTCCCTTTTTTCCGATTTCGTTGTAATACTTGGTTACTAAGTCTTCCAGTCCTGGAATCTTAGTAAGATCTTCACCCCAAAAATCAGGGTTAGAAAGGGCGGCATGAATATAATCATCTGTGCCCTGAATCTTTGCGAAACCATCAACGATATCAGCGGTATCATTAATTTCAAATTCTGACTTACCGTTATAAATCCAAAGGTAGGCAGCTAATGCAAGCGTCATCCGCTGAGGAAGCTTGCCATACTTTTCGTAATAACGCTTATAGTTTGGTAATAACCGTGCACGATACTTTGAGATACTATTGAGGGCTAAAGCACTTAATTGGTGCTTAACATATGGATTCTCAAAACGTTCTTGAATCCCTTTAGCATAACTTTCCAATTCTTCTTTTGGTAATGGAACAACTGGAATAATTTCCTTATGCATTTCATCATCAATAAATTGGTAAAAATCCTTATCAGCCATTACCTGACCAACTGTTTGTAACCCAGCCAAACGGCCAATTGGTGACATTGTAGTATGCGGGCCATTAAGAATCGATACTTTTCGGTTACGGTATGGCTGCATATCATCAGTCACAACAAGGTTAATTCCTGCCTCTTTAAGCGGTAATACTTTTTCAATATCCTTATTGCCTTCAATAACAAAGATCAAGAATGGTTCTGTTTTAACCATGTTTTTGTCTTTATATCCCCATTCCTCTTCTAAGTCGGCAGCGCGGTCACGTGGGTATCCTGGGACAATCCGATCAACTAATGTGGAATAGAATTCATTATCTTTATTAATCCAATCAATAAATTCTTGGCCAAGCCCCCAGAGATCAGCGTATTGTAAGATAGTCTTCTTTAAGGCGTCACCATTATGATTAATTAATTCACACGGAATAATGTGAAAACCTTTCTTGCCAAGTTCAAAGCGATGATAAAGTAAAGCAGTCAGCTTTGCAGGATATGAACTCTTTTCGCCATTTTGAATTTTTTCACGAGTATCGTTTTCATCAAATGCAATCCCTGCTTCAGTCGTGTTAGAAAAGATAACTTCAATGTTGTCATCTTCAGCTAAAGCCATGTACTTATCGTATTCTGTATAAGGATTAACCGTCCCGTTAACGGACTCAATGATTTCGTGGCTTTGGATTTTCTTTCCGTTCAAAATTCCTTCAAGTAATACGGTATAAAGGTCATCTTGTTCATCAAGTTCCTTCACTCGACCAGTTGGTAGCGGTTGAACAATTTGTACTCCGCCCTTGAATAAATTTTGCTTATTCATTTGTTGAATTTGCCAATCAATGAATGCACGTAAAAAGTTCCCTTCACCAAATTGAATAACCTTATTGGGATATTGTGGCAACTTGCGAAAACTGTTATTTAGACTTTCCATCCTAAAACCCTCCAAATCAAATTAGCTACTGTTCAATCAGTTCAATTTGCTAAATTCAGCCATACCTGTGAGAGGATGATGTGCACTAACTTGCAAACCAAGCTGGTCTATTGAATACGTACTCATTACTATGGTTACAGCACCCCATGAATGCGCTATCAATCTAACTGTATTATAGAATGTTAACGTGAAAATTTCAATAGCAATCCAGAGTTTGTTTAGGATTGATCAAGTCGATTCAAAAGATAAGACCAACGTTGACGCCGGTCTATTAATGGTTTTCGCTATTTAGTTAATTGATAATCAATTAACTCTTTATTTTTTGTTACAATATTAATCATTTGCTGATTTAAGTTATGGCTGGTGCTATTCTGACTAGTCGTATAAATTGAACTAGCCTTGACACACCCTGCCAAAAGAATACTAGCAATAATAACAACAACAAAACTCTTAACAAGACTCATCAAAGTCTCTCCTCTCACACTTTTGGTCTTTAGTGTTCACGTGAACACTAAAATAACAACCAATATTCTACTACATATCTATTATGATGCAAGAGGATTTGTATATTTAACTAAGTCAAACTAGATACTAACATTTAACTGATATATTAGTATACTAGTAGTATAAACGCTTTCATCGGATTAGTCAATTAAGCTTGTTCTGGCCCACTCTACTTAAATTTCAAAATATACTCACACAGTAAGTCATGCATTGTTAGTATAACCGCCCGTCCCATTCGCTCTGCTGTATCATTGCCAACCATTGCAAAGGACAAATTAATCTGGCCATTATAAGTGCTAACGGCAACTTGGAACATGGGGTATTGACGATAAGTTCCCAGCATTGCAAAATCTGTCAGAGCGCACCCAGTAAAAGCAAACCGTTGCGAATCAATAACGCCAAAATTAGTATACGAAATGGATCGAACGTGATAGTTTGTTTCAACAATTTGCTGAAGTTCATTAAGTGTGTAATGATCATATTTACCAATCAACTCTTTGATTGACTGGAAACATTGAAATTCCCGTTTATTCTTTGTCATTGCTTGATGAACGGCTGCTACTACGGTTTCAAATGGCTGTTGTAAATCAGATTTGACTGCAATATTATATCGGGACGTATGATTAGCTATCCGTAATTGTTCCTGATTAGGAATAAATTGGCGCATATCTGTTGGACATGCTAACGCTATTTCATCAGTATTAGAATAACGCTGAACAGCTTGACCAAACGCTGCCATAAAAAGATCATTTAAGGTCACATTTTGACGGTGCGCTGCCTGATGTAATTGTTTTGTCTCCTCCTTGCTTAATCTAAAAGTTAGTGTCCGCCGCCGTTTCCCTTGATCACTCATAAGCGCAGGCATCGTTAATGGCTGGGTCGGATGATCTACTTGCGGATTAGCTTTAACGGGGTGTTCTTTAAGTAATTGCCGCAACCAATCAATGTCTTGATGGTTCACCACGTCAATTTTCCCGATATTATATGCTTTGGCTAGTAAGTACAGAAATTGCTTGGCCCCCGCTCCGTCAGTCAAAATATGACTAAGATAAATAACAATATGATAACTGTCTATTGTCTTATTTAGATAGACTCGTAATTGCGGATCTGCAAACAAGTCCCAGCGTTCACTATCAATATCAGGATCAAGCCCAATAAATAAGACGCCCTCCAAATCATCCGTCACTGGAACAAACGAATTGTCTTCAAGCACATATTTTGAGAAAAGCTCCGGAACAACTTTATTACATTGCATGATTGCCTTTTTAAACCGCTCCACCTTAAAGTGACGATCCACTACAAAACTAATACGAATAAGTGGGTATAATTCTTTTAATCCGATTGTATGTAAGATATTTAGTGGTTCCCCTGGGTATCTCATTGTCTACTTCCTCCTTCTAATCAAAAAAGAGCCATGACATTACCGCCATCGCCCCTAATTGTTCTTAAATTTTAATATTGAAATGGATTTTCGTGCTTAGTAAATAGCTCTTCTGGTGTAGCATCATCGAAGAATCCAAAGTATTCATATGCATTATTATAAGCAATATCTTGAACAATCTTACCAAGATACTTCTTGTCTTCAGGTGCCCGTCCCTGTTCAACTAAGTTCCCAATAAAGTTACATAATACTCGACGGAAGTACTCATGACGAGGGTATGAAAGGAAACTCCGTGAATCAGTTAACATCCCGACAAAATTAGGCAAAAGACTTTGTTGCGCAAAATCACGTAATTGAGTCGTCATACCTTCAGCAGTATCATTGAACCACCAAGCGGCTCCCAATTGCATCCGTTGCTTACCGCCTTCAAGGAAGCATCCCATTAATGTAACTAGTTGCATCCAATCATTGGGATTTAAGGAATAGAAGATTGTCTTTGGAATATCATTAGTATCACGCATCTTGGTGTAAAGTTGCTGCATATGCGAAACAATATCTGGTTGGGTTCCCATTGCATCATAACCTGTATCTTGACCAAGCTGCTTAAACATTGGGTGGTTAAGATCCCGGATTGAATTAATGTGGAACTGCATTGTCCAATTATACTTGGTATTGAGTTTCATCATTTCTTCAAGGAACATCGTAAGCCACTTGTCATATTCAATCCCTGTTACTTCTTCGTTTGCTTCGGCCTTCTTCATGATAGCATCAAGTTCATCATCAGTAGCTTCAGCATAATGATAAGTAAGCAGAGAATGATCTGAAAGACGGCCACCCATATCATTGAAGTATTGGAAACGTTGATCCATTGCCTTAATTAAGTCACGGAAGGAGTTGATTTCGATACCAGAGGCTTTGCCTAGCTTCTTAAGATATTCAGCAAATGTTGGCTTGTTAATCTGGATTAAATTATCAGGACGCATCGCAGGTAATGTTCGGAAGCCATTTTCCCGTTCATCTTTCTTCAAGAGCTTGTGGTAATGAAGGTCTGATGCCGGATCATCAGTCGTGCAGACAGCCTTAACGTTAGAAAGCTTAATAAGGTTACGGGGCTTAAAGTCGTCAGTTTGAAGCAAAGCATTTGCTTTCTTCCAAACCTCAGGAGCATTCTTGCGGGTCAACGGTTCATCAATTCCAAAGAAACGCCGCAATTCAAGGTGGGTCCATTCATAAACTGGATTACCAACCGCCTTTTCAATCGTCCCTGCCCAAGCTAAGAACTTTTCATAATCATCAGCATCACCCGTAATTAATTCCTCAGGTACGCCGTTAGCCCGCATTAACCGCCATTTGTAGTGGTCACCATAGTGGTCTTCATTAATCCATACTCGCGTAATATTTTCATAATTCTTGTTTTCATAGATTTCTTCCGGATTTAAATGACAGTGAAAGTCGATGATTGGCATGTCTTTTGCATAGTCAAAGAATAACTTTTTACCCCATTCATTAGTCAGCAAGAAATCTCTATCAAGTAATGTCATGATTGTTCCTCCTCTAATCCTTATCTTACATCAAAAATAAATTAACCTAGTCCTTAACGTCTTCATCACCAATAACACCATGTTCCCATTTACCATTATCAAGGTCGGTCGCAATTTGCTTAAACTTCTTATCGCTAATCTTATATAAGAAACCAATAATAATAGCGGCCATAATTAAACAGAATCCAGGGTAAAGCGTCATTGCAGCCTTAATCCCTTGTAATGTCCGGGCAGTCTGGTGCGCATTAGCTACATAACCGGTAACTGCTAATACACCTGCACTTACTAAGGCAGCAATTGACTGTGCGATCTTCCGAGAGAAGTTAAAGGCAGCATAGGTAATACCTTCCTTACGCATTCCCGTATGCCATTCACCATAATCAATTGCGTTGGAAACCATGGCCCAAGTAATCCCATTAGGAATCGCTAAAGCAGTATAACCAATAGTAACTAAGACAATAAAAGTAATTACGTTGCTTGGTAAGAAGAAGTTTAAGATGTTAGCAATTGCCCCAACAACAAATGACCACATGGCAGTCCGTTTTTGACCAAAACGTTTTGTTAATGCTGGAATCATAAAGACACCGACAATTGAGCAGCCCATCATTACAGCATTAATAACTGGCTGCAAACCAATGTTACCTAAGTTATATTGGGCATAGAAGACCATCATTTGATTGTTGGTATTCATGGCTGAAATCGTGAACAATGTCATTAAAATTAATGCACCAAGCGGACCATTAGTAAAGACAACCTTAATGTAATCCTTGAAGCCTTCACGCTTAGCATTCTTATCCCGGTGAACCTTAACGTTTTCTTTTGTCCCAAAGTAGCAAACAGCAAACATTGCAACCCCAATCACAGCAAACACCGCAGCAGCAAAGAAGTAACCATGAAGTTGGTCTTTACTACTCATGCCGCCGCCAACTAGTTCCATTAATGGAATAAAAGCAACTCCCGCAATGAACTGGGCCCCGACAGAACCAACTTGACGAGTGGTAGCCATAAAGCTTCGGTCTTGCGGGTTTCGCGACATAACCGACGCTAGCGAACCATATGGGTCGTTAGTAAATGAGTAAACAACACCCCAAATCATGTAAACAGCATAAGCATAAATTATCTTTTGTGTGGTCGTTAACCCCATCGGCATGGTAAACGTGATAACCGTCATAATACCAAGAATAATTGCAGAAACCATCATTACCGGACGGAACTTTCCACGTTTACCAATATTTTTTCGTCCATCAACAAAAGAACCAGCAATCGGATCCATGAATGCATCAAAAATCTTAGTAAAGGCAAAGATTCCGGCAACAGCACCAGCACCAATCCCAGCTGCATCAATCCAGAACTTAGTCAGATAAGCCTGACCCAAGTCAAACATAAAACCGTTACCAAAATCACCAAAGCCATAAAAAACCTTCTGATGAGTAGGAATTTGTTTATTAAAGTTATCCGTCTTTTCAACTTTATGATCATTGGCAGTAGCGTCTTTAACAGATGTGGTATCCAACGATATGACCTCCCTTAATTTACAAAGAGCAAAACGCACACGTGAACATTTATCTATAAAATTAAAAGCTGCTCTTTCACAACTTCTAAACAGTAATTACTGAGAATGATTGCAATCGCTAAGGACATTTCATCGCTCTTTCTTGAAAGCGATTTCCTTAACAACTTTATAATACCACATCTTTTTGAAAACGTTAACAATTTTTGTGAAAAAAAGAACTAATTCAGTTTTTTTACTGACTCCCGAACAACTAATGACGGCTTTATATTCATTGATTGCACTGTTTTAGGACTTTTATTGTTAATTAGATCATTTAATATTTTAATTCCATTGTTTGTAATTTCACGCATTGGCTTTTTGATTGTCGTGAGGCGCGGAATACAATAGTTAGAATAAGAACTATCGTCAAAGCCCATAAACGAAATTTGATTAGGAACATTAAAACCATAATCTTCGCACGCTCGCATTGCTCCCATTGCCATATCATCATTGGATGCAAATATACATGTTGGCAGGTCACCTGAATTTAGGATTTTTTCCATTGCATCATAACCTGACTTTACACTATAATCTCCTGCTACTATCCAATCATTATTACGAGAAATATTATGTTTTTGTAAGGTATCTAAGAAACCGGCTAACCGATTTTGAGAGGATGTAAACTCCTCTTTACCAGAAATAATTCCAATTTTTTGATGTCCCATTCGTAACAAGTATTCAACGGCAATTACCGTCCCAGAATAATCATCCGAAGCATAATTAAAAAGATCCGTCCGCTCAACCTTTCGATTTAAGATTACAATCGGTTTTCCTGTTTTTGCCAATTGTTCAATGTAAATATCATCCGAGGAAGACTGACTAACAACTAAGGCTCCATCGAATCTTAAATTAATTGCCTGCTTTGATTGACGCAAACTTGCAAAGCTGTCCACCGCAATCTCGTATCCCTTAGGCAGCATTTCTTTTATCTGATGCAGCATTTCCGACATAAAGCTCGGTGATGTCCCACTGTTTAGGTCTGTAAAGTAGACTGCAATAATAAAGGAACGGTGCTCTACTAACGCTTTAGCATTTAAATTTGGTGAATAATTCAGGCGTTCCGCGATTTCACGAATTTCCTTTTTAGTTTTCTCTTTTACTAAGGGGCTATCATTCAGCGCCCGTGATACAGTAGTGTGAGAAACGTTTGCGATTTTGGCAATTGTTTTTATTGTAACTTTATCATTCATTAGATATCCCTTCATTCAAATGATCTATTAATGTAAATAATAGCAAATAATGACACTATTTAACAATATAAAAGACAGTTATCTTGCTATAAGAGTAAGTTTCGCATCAATATTCACGTGTGCATTTTTTATAATTATTAAAGAATAATATTAAAATATCTTTGAATCGAATTAATTAATTTTTTATCAAGATTATTAGAAGACATTGCCCATCGTTGACTAACGATCTTCCCATTAGCCTGATAAACTCTGAAATCAGCATTTTGCACCGAAAGCGGGTCATTACCCCAATAATGCCAACCGTTGGCAAGTAAGTTTGCTGATATTTCACAACTAATAAACCAAGCTTTTGCAAACTCTCTCCATGGCCGACCCAAATAATTATCTTGCTGGCTGTTTTCACTATTAACAGTACACTGATAGAAAATAAATCCATACTCCCTTAATTGCTCAGTACATGGTGCACAAAGATAACTTTCACCCCCATCACTAAAAAGACTATTTATAGTGCACATCCTGAAGATAGCACTGCCTCCACCAAAGATATAGTCAATATTCCCTTGAATAGTACATCTTTGAAAAACATATCTTGCCTTTTTCAGTTGCTTATTTTTTACTGGAGTACTGGTGACCGATCGATCCCTATTAACCTGAATTACGGGTCCCAAACAGAGCGTATCTTGGTAAGAAAGTACTGTACAATGATCTAAGCAGATATTGTCGCCATTTAAATATAATGCAACAGATTGCCCAACTTCACTGCCTAATCCCGCATTATTAGAAATACATAAGTTGGTTATTTTTATATTGTCTCCTTCACACAAGAGCGTAGCAGTATAAAATGTTTTATTATGGCCTAATTGCTTAGCACCTAAATTATTATTAATAACAACAATCCCGTGCCCCAAAATATTAAGATTTTGACCAATAATATGGACACGTTGATTGTAAATCCCTGCATAAATATTAATAATCGTTTCTTCTGATGATACAATTTCGTTTTGAAATTGATTTAATACACTTTGAATATTCTGATTAGGAAAAATATTAATTATTTTCATGGTCCCACCTCAAGTAATAAAAAAGTTGAGTTTTCTCGTCAACTCAACTTTTTATTGGCTTAAATTTCGTTTTGAACTAATGAGTAGGGGAAACTTGATCAACAGGATCCGGCTTCTCTTGGTAACCGACATTATTGTTCCCATAACATTGGTCATACTTAAATCCAGTAAGATCTTCTACAACTGCTTTAGTCTTTGGATCCACATCTTCTGGCTTGCCACCTTCATGGCGACGCTTTGTTTCATCATTTAAGATCTTCAGCGTATCACGGTTGACATGCATGTGTTTAGAACTCCAAATACCAAGAAGTTCAAGACCACAAACACCAATTAAGAGAATCAAAACAATTCCCCATTGAGCACTTAACGGTTGAGTTGCACGCCCTTTAACAAAACCAGTTTCTGAAAGAACAAAGCCTAAGATAAGCATAATAGTAGCACGCATAATTTTACCCATCATAGTCATAGCACCAGAATAAATTCCTTCACGACGTCGATTCGTAATTGCTTCATCCACATCAGCCATGTACGAATAATTAGCCCATGGAATGTAATAAACAGCACCAGTACCAAGACCATAAACGATACTAATAGCAAAAATCAACCAAGTCATTGATGTTGCACCAGCAAACCATACGCAACACCAAGCAATCATTGAAATAATAACTGTAGTTAACGCTAGCATATAAGGCTTTGAAGCTTTTCCGTATTTTGCAAAAATCCACATAATAAAGAATGTTGAAATCAATTGTAAAATATTATTAATTGAATTAATCTCTGAAACAAAGACATTAGTTTGTGCTAATACAAAGATAAAGAAGTATGTATTAGTAGCAGCAAAGAGCCATTCGCCACCGAAACCAAATGCATACATTCCGATATGCCAACGGAAACTCTTATTACGCATAGTTGAAATAATGTCGACAAAAATCTTTTTAAATCCGTCCCAGAAACCTTTAACATGTTCAGATTTAACTGCATCTACTGGTAATTCCCAAGTAACAAGGTATACACATAGAGCCGCTAGAGCCATTACAGCAGCATATGTCAAAACGGCCATCTGATAAGAATGTGGATTATTCTTTCCCATTAAGACAAAGAATACCCCTGGTAATGCAGAAGTTACAAAACCAGCAACTTTACCAAAGACTGACATAAATCCTGTCAGTTGTGAACGTTCAGTATAATCCTTAGTCATTTCAACTGGTAACGTCTTAAATGGAACATTAAACATAGTATAGAACCATTCATAAATCAAATAAGTAATCAAGTAATACGCAAATGACTTACCTGTTTGCCATAACAGTGGATACCAAAACATTAATGGCACTGATAAAAGAATAAAGAATCGACGTCGACCAAACTTTCTACCAATATGAGTGTTATTAAAGTTATCAGTAATATAACCCATGAGTGGATTTTCAATAACATCTAGGTAAGTACCGATTGTAAAGATTAATGTTCCTTCCCAAACTGGAAGATTACAAAAAGTAGTATAGAAGAACAGTAACCACGCAGAAGAAATTGATAATGCTCCGCCCCCAATAAAGTTACCAAAACCATAACCGAGCTTTGTAATAATTGTAATTTTATGTTTGCCAGACGGCGAACTAGCAGCAGACCCGTTTGAAGCCATATTTATCCCTCCATAATGAGAAAACAAAAAATAATTGCAGAAACTGAATAAGGAAATATGGAATAAGGAAATATAAATGTTATCGTTAACATCTACGACTTCAATATACAACTATTGCATTTGTTAATCAATGAATTTATGGAAGCGTTTTCTAAAAATGCACTTCAATCCCCTTTATATCAACGTATTGGCAATTATAAAAATATTTTATCGTATTATTTAAACTAAAATTGACATACTATGATCAATTATTTACAATAGTTATGAAAGCGCTTTATTAAAATTTAATGTTAACGGTAAAATCATGGAGGCTAAAAAATGGTTGATAATGGAAAACCAATATTGCTTTCGGCTAATTCCCAAAACGACGATAAATACTATGTTCAAAGAGCTATTGATCAATTAAAAAGTAGTGGTGGTGGTCACTTGATATTATCTGGGGGAACTTTTTACACTGGATCACTTCAGCTTTGCAGTAATCTGCATTTAACAGTTGAAGCTGATGCAAAGTTAGTATTTTCCGATGACCGTCATTATTATCCAGTTATTACCTCTAGGTGGGAAGGAAAAGAAACTTCTTTATATCGAGCCTGCCTTTTTGCTGATCAAGTCAGTGATGTTATTCTTGATGGTTCAGGAGTTATTAATGGAAATGGGTTTTCTTGGTGGAAAGAATTTCACGAAAAGAACAAACAGGTCGATCATGCGCGCCCTTATCTTCTTTCAATTGAGCACTCACAGCGAATTAAAATAAAAGATTTGCAATTTATTAATTCACCATCTTGGACACTACATCCTTTTGATTGTAACGATTGCTTAATTGACGGAATTTCTGTAAAAAATCCTTTTGATTCTCCTAACACCGATGGCGTCGATCCTGAATCTTGTCATAATCTCCGGATTGTTAACTCCGTATTTGATGTTGGAGACGATTGTATTGCAATAAAAGCTGGGACAGAAGATGCATTTCAAAAGATTTCTTGCGAAAATATTGTTATTTCAAATTGTAATATGCTTTATGGTCACGGCGGAGTAGTTTTCGGGAGCGAAATGAGCGGTGACATTCGTAATGTTACCATCAGTAATTGTACTTTTACAAATACCGATCGTGGTATTAGATTCAAAACTCGTCGTGGTAGAGGCGGTACTATTGAAAATATTACAATTACTAATATTACAATGGATAATGTTCTTTGCCCCATCGTAATGAACCTTTATTACTTCTGTGGCGAAAAAGGAAAAGATAAAATTGTCTGGGATAAGAATCCCTATCCTATCTCAGCAATAACTCCAGCAATTAAGCATATTCGTATTTCCCAACTTAGTGTTATGCATATTCAGTCTTGCGTGGGCCTGATTTATGGTTTACCAGAAATGCCAATAGAAGATATAAGTATTTCAAATAGTTCCTTCTATCTTGATTCAAACTGCTCTCCCAAAAAACCTGCTATGTTTGCCGAGGCACCGAAGTTGTCACAAAAAGGCTTCTTTATTGAAAATACTAAAAACTGTAGACTATCTAATATTATTATTTCTAACAACAATGACAATGCAGTATTTCATAATACTGCTAACGAAAACTTAATGCTTAATTTATGATTAAAGGAGATATATATAATGATTAAAGAATATGGGAAGCCTAGTGATGACTGGGCAGTACAAACGGTTGAAACGTTATTAAAACGAGAGCCAGAAGTAAATCTAAAAGGCAAGTGGGAGTACGAAGATGGTTTAATGTTAGATGGTGTCATGGACGTCTTTGAACGAACTCATAATAATTCTTATTTAAACTATATTAAGCATTATTTTGATACTTATATAAACTCAAATGGCGATGTAAAAGGTTACAATACAAGCCTATTCCGCTTAGATGATATCAATAACGGGAAGGTCCTTCTAAGACTTTATAAACTGACTAATGATGAAAAATATAAAAAAGTATTGGACAAACAATTTTCTCAATTGCAGGACCAACCAAGAACTTCAAGCAATCTTTTTTGGCACAAAAATAGCTATCCTAATCAAGTATGGCTTGATGGTATATATATGGGTGATGTTTTTTACGCCGAATACTTAGAAAATTTTCAAGCTAGTCCCTCATATGATGATGTTATTCATCAATTCCTTAAATCATATGAAATTGCTTTAGATAAAAATACTGGTTTATGCTACCACGCTGTCGATGAATCCAAAAAAATGTATTGGGCAAACAAGGAAAATGGACATTCTCCTCATTTCTGGTTAAGAAGTATTGGTTGGTATGTAATGGCAATGACCGATGTTATAGAACATTTACCTAAGGATAACCCTGGTCGTGATCAAATTTTGCAAAACCTTAATAGTCTCTTGGACGCATTAAGAAATGTTGCTGATTCCAATACTAATCTTTGGTATCAAATTCCCGACGAAAGTGATCGCCCAATGAATTACCTAGAGTCTTCAGGAAGTTTAATGATCCTTAATGCTATTGCAAAATCATTGCGGATGGGTTATTTGAGTAAGAATAATTGGCAACAGTTTTTAGTCAAAGGATGGGAAAATGCCTTAAAACAATTCATCTCCATTACAAACGAAGGCTATGTTAACATTAACAAGATTGCTCATGTTGGTGGCTTAGGCGGTCCCAATCACCGAGATGGTTCATTTGCTTATTACATGAGTGAACCAATCGTTGCTAATGATCACAAAGGTACTGGACCTTTCATCATGCTTGCAAACGAAATGTACAAGTATTACTAAACGATATAGTAGTCACTGGCCTATTTTAGTCGGGTGGCTATTTTTATTCTAAGTAATAAATAACTGTTATAATTATTACCAGAAAGGAGTGTTCGATTAAATGAATCACAATCTTCAACCTAAAATTAAGTTAAACAATGGACTACTGATTCCTCAACTCGGTCTAGGCGTTTGGAAAACTTCGCTAAACGAAACTCGGCAAATGGTAAAAGATGCTCTTGAAAATGATTATGTGCTTATTGATACTGCCAAACAGTATGGGAATGAAGAAGCTGTTGGCCGCGGAATTCAAGAAGGATTGGCAGCAACTAATCGCCGTCGAAATAGCGTTTTTTTGACAACAAAGATATTCAATGGTGATCAAGGTAACTATGATAAGTTAAGAACAGCGTTCAACGAGCAGCTGCAAAAGCTTCACACTAACTATGTAGACCTTCTCCTCCTACATTGGCCGGTTAACGATAAATACAACGAAAGCTGGCGAGCACTTCAGGACATTTATGCTGACGGACAAGCTAAAGCAATTGGTGTTTGTAACTTTAATGTTGAACGAATGATGGATTTGCTTGACCATGCCAAAGTTGCTCCCGCTGTAAATCAGATTGAATTTAATCCTCTCATCCACCAGCCTGAAATTGTCGATTTTTGTCGCGAAAAAGGTATTCAGCTTGAAGCATGGTCTCCGCTTGGCAATGGTCGACTTTTATCAAATACTACCATTACTAAGATTGCTGAACACCACCATAAAACCCCAGCTCAAGTTATCCTTCGTTGGGAAGTTCAACAAGGTTTCATCATCCTCTCAAAGACAACGCACCCACAAAGAATGCGTGAGAATGCTAAAATTTTTGATTTTGAATTATCTGCTGATGAGATGGAGCAGATTAACCAATTGGACCAAGAAAAACATGCCATATGGTACGATAAGTTCAAGTGGTCCGGTAATCCCGATGGTGTCGATGATTATATCGCTAAGCCAGGAGCGTTTTAGAATATATGAAAAAGAACAGTTATCGACTCATTCGGATAGCCGTTCTTTTCTTTTAAATCGGCTTTTAGCTCTTTAATATTTAATTACATTCTCTTCATTTAACATTTCTCCCCAAAAAGCGAATGTTATCTAGCAATTATTCTTTTATTGTATTAGAATTTAAAGCATTAAACGAAAGCGAGGAAATAGGATGAAAGCCGTATTAACTGTTTTAGGAGAAGACCAAGTAGGAATTATTGCCCAAGTTAGTACTTTACTTGCGCAAAAGAAAATTAATATTTTAGATGTTTCGCAAACAATTATGGATGGCAATTTTGTTATGATGATGTCTGTAATGGTACCGCCTGAACTCGATAGTCACGAATTAAATACTGAGTTCACTGCTCTCGGTAAGAAGATTGGCGTTGAAATTAACCTGCGAAATGCCAAAATATACGATGCAATGCATAACCTTTAATTAAGGAGCGTATTTTAATGAACTCTCAACAAATATATGAAACCAGCCACATGATTTCAAATGAAAACCTTGATGTTCGAACGATAACCATGGGGATTTCATTACTAGATTGTATTGATAGCGATAGTGACGTTGCTTGCCAAAAAATTTACGATAAGATTACGACGAAAGCAAAAGATCTCGTTAAAGTTGGCCAACAAATTGAAACAGAATATGGGATTCCTATTGCTAACAAACGCGTAACCGTAACCCCTATCGCGTTAATTGCGGCAGCATCTCACGACCGCGATTACGTTAAATACGCGAAAACCTTAGACAAGGCAGCCAAAACTTTAGGAATTGATTTTATTGGTGGCTACAGTGCGCTTGTTCAAAAAGGCTATCAAAATGGTGACCGGACCCTTATTTCTTCATTACCTGAAGCCTTAGCTGAAACTGAGTTTGTCTGCGCCTCCGTTAATGTCGGTTCTACTCGGAGCGGAATTAACATGGATGCTGTTAGACAAATGGGTGACGTAGTCGTGCAAGGTTCTAAACTTGACATGATGACCAATGCAAAATTAGTCATCTTTTGTAATGCTGTTGAAGATAATCCTTTTATGGCTGGTGGCTTTCACGGTGTTAGCGAACCAGACGTGGTAATCAACGTTGGTGTTTCCGGACCCGGTGTTATTAAAACAGCTCTCGAAAAAGTAAAGGGTGCATCAATGGACGTGGTCGCTGAAACGATTAAAAAAACAGCCTTTAAGGTTACCCGAATGGGTCAATTAGTGGGAACCGTTGCCGCTGAAAAACTTGGGGTTCAGTTTGGGATTGTTGATCTTTCGCTTGCACCGACTGCTGCAGCTGGCGATTCAGTGGCAGAAGTTTTAGAAGAAATCGGGGTTGAACAAGTTGGAACCCATGGAACCACCGCCGCTTTGGCAATGTTAAATGATGCTGTGAAAAAAGGTGGAATTATGGCTTGTAGTCATGTCGGTGGATTATCTGGTGCTTTTATCCCTGTTTCTGAAGATGCTGGGATGATTAAAGCCGTTAATGCGGGAACATTAAATATTTCTAAATTAGAAGCAATGACCGCTGTTTGTTCCGTTGGGCTTGATATGATCGCAATTCCTGGTGATACACCAAAAGAAACAATTAGTGCAATGATCGCTGATGAAGCTGCGATTGGAATGATTAATAACAAAACAACTGCTGTTCGCGTTATTCCTGCACCTGGCAAAAAAGTCGGTGATACCGTTGAATTTGGCGGCCTCCTTGGCTATGCCCCTGTAATGGCCGTTAACAAGGCAACAAGCACAGCAATGATTAACCGTGGCGGTCTTATCCCTGCCCCTGTTCACAGTTTTAAGAATTAAAGAAAATCTTCTGAGAACTTGACTAGCTAGTTGAAGATGCAATTTGACATTTAATTTATTCTAAAAAAACAGCAGAGACTGGAAAAACTTTCCTTCGTCTCTGCTGTTTGCATTATGCTAACGTTAATTAGTTCCCTGTTAAAAGGGCGTAAACATAAGAATTTTCTTCTGGACGGTAAACCCCATGAAGTTCGCCAACCTTGGTAAAACCATTCTTGGCGATTAAATGTTGCATGATCTTATTATCAACATGAGTATCAATCCGAATCGTCTTAATATCTGTCCGGTTTTTCTTAATGTAATCAATTACACTAGTGAACAATTGAGAAGCATATCCCTTACCGGCATGGTTGGAGTGAATTGCTACACGATGGATAACAACGTACTTATCAGTATCAATTAACCAATCGCCATGAAGCTCATCATATGAGTGGTCTGGTGCTTCAACGATTGATAATGCTCCAACGGTCTCGTCATCATCTGATTGAACAAGGTATGCAAAACCCTTTTCAATATCTTCTTTAATGTGTTCTTCGTTCGGGTAATCGCCCTGCCATTGATCAATCCCCTGCTCAGCTAACTGGTTTCGACCATCTCGCAGAATTTCCATAATTTGATTTAAATCATCCATTTTGGCTTGTGTGATTTGCATCGTATTACCTTCCCTTCTCATTACATTATTTAAATATGTTATTCGTTAAACAACCCTAATACTGTAACATACTTTACGTTTTAAATACAACCGTTAATTATTAAAAGTTAGTCCTTTAATATGCTATGATAACACTAAACATTAAAAGAAGGCGCTAAAATGATTAGGCGAAAAAACTTTAATTTAATATTGATAATTACATTACTGGCAACTTTTATTTTCTTCGGTTTGACTGGCAAAACTGTCCATGCAGCAATATCGGGTAAATACGTACATTCCACTACACCAACCCTCTTTTTTCACGGATACGGCAGCGGTGCGCATGCTGAAGAATACATGGTAAACGGCTTCGTTAAAGCTGGCGTTTCCCAAACCGTCATTACTGCGGACGTAGCAGGTAATGGAACTGTTACCTTGAAGGGAAATATTCCTCATGGGGCGATTAACCCATTAGTTAAAGTAAACTTTGAAGATAATCATACCTCAGATTACGCGCTTCAAGGACAATGGGTCAAAAATGTGCTGGAAGAATTACAAGCCAAATACCATTTTAAAAAAGTAAATATCGAAGCCCATTCAATGGGAAACATGGCGGTTATGTATTACTTGCTTACTAATGCTGGTAACCGTAACTTACCCCAAATTCAAAAGCAAGTTGCCATGGCCGGAACTTTCGATGGCGCGATTGGCTGGAATGAGCCAGCTAATCTAACAGTTAATTCACAGACTGGTAAGCCGTCTGCAATGAATGATAGCTATCAACGGTTGCTCGCCCTCCGCCATCGGTATCCAAAGCAAATTAAATTATTAAATATCTACGGTGACCTAAGTAACGGCAATGATAGTCAAGTATCTAATGCATCTTGTAAGTCACTCAAATATTTAGTTAATAATCGACCTCGCTCCTACCGTGAAATCAAGATTACAGGGTCGAATGCTAAACACGAGTTATTACATCATAACCCGCAAGTTAATAAAATCCTAATGAATTTCTTCTGGGGAAAGTAAAATGGAATTAACTGTCTTACAACTATACCAAAAAATGCGCCAAAACATGGGGCCGTCTGGATGGTGGCCTGCAGAATCAAAAGAAGAAATCATTGTCGGTGCGGTATTAATTCAAAACACAAATTGGCAAAATGCTGACCGTGCACGTTTATTGTTTGAAGAAAAAACCAGCTTTAACCCGCAAAAAATTTTATCTCTTTCAGATCAAGAGTTACAAGAGTTAGTACGCCCAGCAGGATTTTATCGTAATAAAAGCAAGGCCATTAAAACTATCTTTTCGTGGTTAGCCCAATATGATTTTGACTATCCCGCGCTCGCCAAACGTTACCCTACGAACTTCCGCCAAGAATTGCTAAAACTTCATGGGGTCGGGCAAGAGACAGCTGACGTGTTACTAACTTATATTTTTGAAATTCCAACATTCATCAGTGATAAATATGCTCGGACCCTTTTCACCTTACTAGGGATTAAAGATTTAACTAACTACAATAGTTTGGCTAAACGCTACCAGTATGATGATCGTTTCACTGCATCCATCGCCAAAGACTTTCACGGTCTTATTGATGAATTTGGTAAAATTTATTTTCATCCGCTTAGCAAATTTAATGATAGTTTCCTCGCCGGTGACCGCTTAATCTTATCTTGATTAGTTTATTTACTGATGCCTTATCAAATAATTAATCACTAACCGTAATAAGGTTGATATATTCGATAAATTGTTGACGATAATAACAATTCAGTATTTAATAGTGAGAGAACCAATCAGAAAAAGAGGTATCGGAATGAAACGAGCAGACCAATTAGCAGCCGTAAAGAAGTATGCCCTCAGTAAACTCAGTCATGATAAAACCGGGCATGGAATGGATCACATTAACCGCGTTGTTAGGATGAGCAAACGACTAGCAATTGGTGAAAATGTTGATCCGTTTTTACCAATTGTAGCCGCCTATTTACACGATACAATTGACGAAAAATTAGTTACCAATGTTTCAACCGCAAAGCAAGAATTAGTAGCTTACTTACAAGAAAATAAATTTAATGCCGATCAGATTAACAACATTATGAACGTCATTAATAACATTTCTTTTGCACATACCCTCGATGGTGAGCAAATTAAATTATCAATTGTCGGTCAGATTGTCCGTGACGCTGACTGGCTAGATGCAATTGGTGCTATCGGAATCACTCGGGCAATTTATTACGGGGGTGGTCACCATGAAAAAATTTACGATCCGGCAATTAAACCTCGTCATAATATGTCCCGTGAAGAGTACCGTAACTTAGCCAACGAAACAATCATTAACCACTTTGATGAAAAACTCCTGCATTTAAAAGACATGATGAACACCACAACTGCCAAAAAGATTGCTACTCACCGTCAACAAGTCATGCTTAATTATCTCGATGAGTTTCATGCAGAATGGAATGCTGAAAAATAGAATAGTATTTTATTAAAATATGTCCCTAACACCAGGCAATAATCCTAATGCTAGGGACATATTATTTATTTATCTTCTTTTTTATTTTTTTGGTTACTTAAATCAACGATGATTGAACCTCCATGATTATTACTAGACCCATCATTTGAATCATCATGGTGATCATTAACATGCAAGGCTTTTCGTGCAACCCAGCGAAAGATTAATGATATTGGTGCAACCAAGAATCCATATAATAATCCAGTTAATAAAGCATTCGGAATAATTTGCTGGACAAAGGTTAAACCGCCTGCCGGACTACCAGTGAGGACTAGTCCAATCAAGCCATAAAAGATTGATATGAAGAATAATTGAACTAAGCCAGTAAAAATAGCTAACCATAGCAACTGCTGATGATTAAGATCTGTTGATAGCGGAACTTGTTTATTAAGGATTAACCCGACTACAATCAAAATGACAATAAAGTCAACAAGGACAACCCAGTCAGCAGTCCCAATAACAATCATGATAATTGTACTAATAATCGTCACAATAAGCGAGATATTAATCCCTAGCGCTACTGCTATACCGACTGTAATCACACCAGCTAATGGCATGAATGCCTCACCAGTTGGTAGGATCGTCTGAAAACCAGTAAATGAAATGAGAATCATTAACACTCCAGCAACAATCGTCAAGAGTGTTTTAGTTAAAATTTGTTTTTTCTTCATGCTAAAGGCTTCTTTGCTGTATCTTGCATCCATGCTAATGCCAATGCACCTTTACCCAAGTGGGCACCGATGACTGGACCAAAATAGCTTAATTCAAATGTGATATCTGGATGATCTTCTTGAAGTTTATCCATCCACTTTTGTCCTTCTTCAGGAACATCAGCATGAACAACCATTGCGCGAACAGGATAATCAAGTTTGGCAATATCTTCATTAAAGATTTGTTCACACCGTAGCTTAGCCTTTTTCATTGAACGTACCTTTTCAAAAGCTTCAATTGCATGTGTTGGCGTATGCATAGTTAGTAAAGGTTTGATTTTTAAAATCGAACCAACAAATGCCGATGCGTTAGAAAGGCGCCCGCCACGTACTAAGTTTTGCAAGTCATCAACTACAAAAACATTATTGAAAGTATCACGATACTCTGTAATTTTTTTGATAATGTCATCAAGGTCATCACCTTCGTTAGCCAATTTAGCAGCTTCTAGGGCTAAATGTCCCATCATCTTAACTGTCAAATGTGAATCAAAAGGAATAATCTTAATAGTATCTTTCATTTGTTCAGCAAGCTGCTCAACAGTGTCTAAATATCCTGTAATTGCTCTTGTCAGATGAATGCTAATTACAGCATCATAACCTTTATCAGCTAATCCTTGATAAACTTCCATTAGCTGACCAATTGGTGTTTGTGATGTACTAGGAAAAGAACTAGAATTTGCCATTTTTTCGTAAAAATCACTAGTAGAAATATCAACACCCTCACGGTATGTCTGACCGTCCAGCGTTACTGGGATTGGGACAACATGAATATTATTAGCCGCCGCCTCTTCTGGAGAAAGGTAGGCAGTGCTGTCAGTAACAACAGCAATTTTCATCTTATCAACTCCATGTTCTAAAAATTGTATAATTAAAAATAATAATTGCATTTTTTACGCGGATTTTACCCACATAATACAAAAAGCATACCACATCACCGACACTAAACCAACTAAAAATATGTTCACTAAAGCGACATTACTTTTCATTGATAGTTCAAAACTGTATAATTAATAATGCTATTTTCGTTTTACAAAAAACTATAATTATTAGGAGGATTAACTTATGTCTTTTGATGGTTTTTTTACTCATGCAATTGTTCATGAGCTAAATCAAAAATTAACAACTGGCCGGGTAGCCAAAGTTAGTCAGCCTTACCCTGCCGAATTAATAATCACTATCCGGGCTCACCGAAAAAATTATCCGTTATTGCTCTCCGCTAATCCAACCTATCCGCGAGTCCAAATAACAAATATTCCTTATAAAAACCCTGCAGTACCCACCAATTTCACAATGACAATGCGCAAATACCTTGAAGGAGCCCTTGTTAATAAAATTGAGCAAGTAGATAACGACCGAATTATCAAATTGACCTTTGATACCAGAGATGAGCTTGGGGATACTCAACAATTAGTTCTTATTATTGAAATAATGGCACGCCACAGCAACATCTCATTAGTTAATCAAAAAAATGGAAAAATCATTGATACAATTAAGCATGTTGGTTCTGACCAGAACCGTGTTCGTCTTTTATTGCCAGGAGCTACTTTTGTTATGCCTCCTCAACAAGGCAAAATTAATCCTTATCTACCAAATCAAGTTTATAGCGACCTCGTTAAACAAACAGCTGATTTACAAACTTTAGCACGTAATTTGCAACAGCATTATCAAGGCCTCGGTAAAGAGTCAGCACAAGAATTAGCACAAGAACTGTTACAAAGTGATAATTTACCAACGACCTACCAAAAGTTTTTGGATCATTTTAACAATCCGACTCCGGTAATTATTACTCATCCAAATGGCAAAAAACAATTTGCTGCTTTTCCCCCCGTTGATGTTTCTAAATCAATGCTACAACACTTTGATTCTATCTCTGCCTTATTGGATGCCTTTTATGCTAATAAGGCAGAGCAGGACCGGTCAAAAGAATTAGCTGGTCAAGTATTAAAAGTTATAAAAAATGAACTTAAAAAGGATCGACGGAAAGTCAAAAAACTACAGCAACAACTAAAGGACGCGGCTACCGCAGACCAATACCGCATCTGTGGAGAGATCCTTACTACTTATCTTAGTAAATTAACTCCTGGAATGAAAGAAATCGAACTTCCTAATTTTTACGATGATAATAAGTTGTTGAAAATTAAGCTTTCACCCGAACTGTCACCATCGCGAAATGCTCAAAAATATTTTACTAAGTATAATAAGCTAAAAACTTCTGTCGAGTATGTTAATAAACAGCTAAAGCTAACAGAAGATGAAATTCAATACTTTGAAAATATTGAAAGTCAAATCAAATTAGCGGCACCAGCAGATATTCAAGAGATCCGCCTTGAATTACAAGATCAAGGCTACATCAAAAAGAAGAAAAACGGTAAGAAGCAACGCAAAGTCAAGCCGAGTGCTCCTGATGAATTTCATACTAGCGACAGGACACTAGTATTGGTAGGTAAAAACAACCTCCAAAATGACCGTCTCAGCTTTAAGCTCGCAAATAAAAATGAAATTTGGCTACACGTTAAAGATATGCCCGGTTCACATGTAGTTATTCGTTCAACCAAGCCAAGCGACAAGACCCTTTTAGAAGCAGCCGAACTTGCCGCATATTTTTCCAAAGGACGCGACTCAGATAATGTTCCGGTTGATTACTTACCAGTTAAACAATTGCATAAGCCAAACGGTGCTAAACCAGGTTTTGTGATTTTTCGCGGGCAAAAGACTTTATATGTGACACCCCGTAAGCTTAATAAATAGCAAGAGCGTGTGAGGCATTTATCTTTTTATCTCTTTGTCAATTCTCACTACAGGAAGCATAAATAATAGGGCTCCAGAGTTCGGATTTTCCGAGCTTTAGAGCCCTCTTTGCGTACACGCTATTTGTATATAAATTGTCACAATATTTTTAATTTTCTAAAAATTGCATTTGCGCGCCAATCACACGATTCCGTGCTGGAATTCCACCCTTAACTCGTAATGCCTTAAAGGGAAAGGTCGCTCGATAAGTAACAGTTCCCGGCATCGGCTCGTATACTAGTAAATTACTAATATCGTTATTTACATTATCAGTAAATAACCTCGTAAAAATTCCCGGAAGATTTATATGGAGTACTTTTGACAAAAAGGCCACCTCTGGTAATGATAATGGCTGAGTTTTTAACAGCTTAAAACCATCATCTGCTTGCTCAAAAATAACCTGATATAAACCAGGTTTATCCACCTTTGATACTGCTGCGCTAGCCTGTTTTCCAATATTTTGATACATACTAGCTGGCAAATCTGCCGGATACCGAAGAGATGTTGATTGATATTTTAAAGCTAACGGTGAAAAAAGATTAGTTGTCGTTCCCAACGGATATGCATATTCCCCATCATAAACGTAATTAAATGCGTAACGTTGGCGATCGCTTCCCGCAGGATTTATCGGCAAGTCATCAGGAATAATAATCAACCTTGTATTCAACTCATAGTTCGCTAATGCAGATAATAAATGATTGTAGCTAGCGGGAATAAACAAATATTGTGGTTGCTCTACTTGTAAAATTTGCAAAATATTTTCGACAGCCGCTGGTTCAATATATCTTTTTTGTGCTAATTCTGGACTAAGGGTTACAGAGCTAGGATTAGAATTAATAATGATATTATTAAACCCTTCTTCTCGTAATTCCTGCAAAAGCATTGCAATAAAGTAGTCACCGGCATTGCTTAAACCTAACCGTAAGCCACCGGTTCCAACTACAAGCGCACTCGGTTGTGAAGTTTTCGCTATTTCATTTTCTTCCTCGTATGCTGAATAAAAAATTCCCGTATGCTGATCAAATTCCCCTGCGGAAGGTTCTACTTCTTTATACTTTGTTGTTAGCTGATGATCACGGCTCATTTGATAAACTTGCTCAGGTGAGGTTTTCCATAACTTCGCGATTAACTGATTGCTCAAACCATAACTCTTTGCTTTTTGCAAAATTGGTTCTTTATTTGGATGCTCTGCAATCTCGCGGATTAATAACCGCATTTTGTTAATTTGTGCAAAATAAAATGGCGCAATCTTTGTCATTTCGGACAATTCACTAACTGAATATCCTCGTTGCATTGCCTCAATTAGTACAAACAACCTTCCTGCTTCTGGATGGACGATTTTTGCAATAAGTTGGTCGTCAGTTAATTGCTTTTGCGCTGCTAAATGAAAATCTGTTGGCTCGTGATAACGGGACTCAATAGCCTTGAATAGTGCTTCAATCGTACTACGCCCAATACCAAAGACCGTTCCAACAGATCGTTTTTCAGTTCCTAATAGCTTACTGGCCTTTGGTAATTCACTAAATCCCCATACTGGTACCCGCGCTGCAATGTGGTCCATTGTTGGTTCAACAAGTGCTGCGTGATGAACATACTTATCACCCAAGTCAATATCCCGAAGACGTTTACCCGCATATAGCTGGGCAGTCACCTGCGCAATTGGATAACCCGTCGATTGTGCCGCAAAGGCAGTCATGCGGTCAAAATATGGACTGCTTTTAATAACGTAAAAACGGTCGCTATTAGTATCAAGCGCAAACTGGACATGGTTAGTCCCAACAATTCGTAATTTACGAGTGATTGCAAATGCTGTATCACGAATATCTTGAATTTGCCGATCAAGTAGCGTCTGCACCGGATTAAAAGCAATCGAATCACCCGCGTGAATACCAATGGGGTCCATATCTTCAATCATTGACAACATCATCATCGTTCCGGAGCTATCACGCTGCACAATAACTTCTATTTCTTTATATCCCGCCAGACTCTGTTGAACAAAAACCTGCTCTGCCCGTGACTGATTGAGACACTGTTTTACCGCGTCGGCAAGCTCGCTCCGGTCATGAACGATTTTTCGTGTACTACTGCTTTTAGGTAAAACAGACCTTATAATTACTGGATACCCTAGCTTATTTGCCTCATCTAACGCATCTTGATAATTATTGACTGTAACAATCTTTTTAGTCGGTGCATTCATTTGTCGAAGCGTCCGCTCAAGGAGGACCGCGCTATTCACTTGTCGGATAGTAGCTTCCGGAACTCCCAACAGCTGAATATTTTCCTTGCGAATAATTCCCTTTTCTAATAATTCTTGGGTTAGCTCAAATGCACGCCGATTTCCCAAAGTCGGTAAAATAGCATCCGGATGAAATTCATTAATGATGTTAACAAGGCTATCCACTTCTAATGGCACAATCCGCCCTTCATCAACTTTTTCTAGGCTCACAGAAAATGGATTATCATCAGCCAAGATTGTCTTAATCTTCATGTTTTTAAAAACACGTGATACTTGATAGATGGCAGAATCCAGTTCATCCCCATGCTGTACATCATTTGCACCAGCGCCGATAATTAACACAGATTTTAGGTTTGTCACTAATGATGAGCCTCCCTTCTATTCATCGTATCAACAAATTCATCAAATAAACCATCTGTTTCGTCTGGTCCAGGTGCCCCATCCGGAAAAAATTGTACCGAGAAAGCAGGGTAGCGTCGATGTCGTAATCCCTGAACACTGTCATCAATCATATCAACATACGTGATGAATAATTGCGATCGATCAACCGAATTACGATCAATAATATAGCCTTCGCCTTGCGTTGCATATACGATATGGTCCGTAATAATTTCATGAATTGGGTGGTTCATCCCGTGATGCTCAACAGGAATTGGCTTTACATTGGCGCCATTGGCAATTCCAAACAATTCATGTCCTAGACCAATTGCAAATAATGGCACCTTTGTTTGCACAGTACGAATCATTTCTAAAACTGACTTGCGGACATTTTGCGGATTCCCCGGACCACTAGATAAAACTACTCCATCAGGGTCTAGCCGCAAAATTTCTTCGGATGTAGCGGTATATGGTAAAACGGTAACATTGCATTTTCGCCGACTAAGTTCACGTAAAATTCCGTGTTTTAACCCAAAGTCAATGACAACAATACTTAAACCTGTCCCAGGATTAGGATACGGCTTCGGAGTGGATACCTGGGCTACTTGTTGGTTAGTTAGAACTGTCGCATGAAGCTGATCAAAAGCATGGTCATCTGGAACCGGAACAATACTCCCCTTTAATGGCTTGCCTGCTTTTCGCAATTTATGAACAACTGCCCTAGTATCAATATTAGTAATTCCAGGAATATTCATTTGTTGAAGATATTTATCTAGTGTCAGTTGCCGTCCGTTATCGATTGCTGCATCTGAAAGTGAGCGAACGATAACTCCTTTAATCGTCGGCACAATTGTTTCGTATATATTTCGTTGAATTCCATAACTACCAATATTAGGCTGCGTAAAAACAACAATTTGATTATTATAGATTTGATTAGTAATAATTTCTTGGTAACCAGTCATACTCGTATTGAATACAACTTCCCCGAAAGTCACCGCTGGAGAGCCAAAACCCTCTCCTGCAAAGACCGAACCATCTTCAAATATTAGGTATCGTGCTGCCACTTTACCACTCTCCTAAAACAACTTTGTTACTAACTGATCAATGTTATTATGAACGTTCTTACTACTAAACACAAGTGAATTATTGGTCAGTTTTACGTAAATGCTCCACCATCTTCTTAAAGTATGACGGCAGCGGCGCGGTAAAAACCATTTCTTTGCCAGTGCGGGGGTGCTTAAATCCCAATAAACGGGCATGGAGGTACTGTCCATTACCTGGAAGCGTCTTTCGCGGTCCATATAGCGGATCCCCTGCTAATGGATGACCAATATATTTCATATGTACACGAATTTGGTGTGTACGGCCAGTTTCGAGTTGACACGAGACTAAGGTATAATCCTTAAATCGTTCTAAAACAGTAAAGTGAGTAACCGCATGTCGTCCATCCGCTACTACTGCCTGTTTTTTTCGGTCTTTTAATGATCTGCCTAATGGAGCATCGATTGTCCCTTTATCTTCCTTGATAACTCCATGAACTAATGCCACGTACTCACGCTTATTAGTTTTCGCCTTTAGTTGTGCTGTTAAAGAGCGGTGAGCCATATCATTTTTAGCAACCATCAGTAATCCAGAAGTATCCTTGTCAATCCGATGAACGATTCCTGGACGAAACTCCCCATTAATCGTTGATAGCGGCGAATGATATAGTAAGGCATTTACAAGGGTATGGTCAGGGTGTCCTGGTGCTGGATGAACCACCATTCCTTGCGGTTTGTTAACAACGATAACATCATCATCTTCATAAACAATGTCTAAGGGGATGTTTTCCGGTGCTAGGTCAATTTTTTGTGGCTCTTCTGGAAATACTTTTACGACATCACCAACCACTAATTTATATTTAGGTTTTACTTGCCTATCATTAACTAATACATGCCCGTTTTCAATCCAATGTTGAAGTTGTGAGCGTGAGAATTGTTCAAAATGATGACTTAACTGTTTATCAATTCGTCCTGTCAGTTCATTGTCAATTGTTAGTTCTAATCGTTCTGGCATATCCTAGTCTTTCTCCCTTAAAATACACACTATTAGCCATAAAACGCCAATAGTTAAGCACATATCTGCAATGTTAAATACCGGAAAGCTGATAAATGTCGTTTCAAACATATCAACTACATAGCCTTGAGTAGCACGGTCAATAAAGTTACCAATGGTCCCTGCCATAATCAAGGCAAGCCCCACTAACATTGATACATTTCGGCGATAATGCCAGATAAAATAGCCAATAACAATAATTGCAATAATTGTTATGATAGTAAAAAAAGTTTGCTGGCCTTCAAATAAACTCCATGCCGCCCCAGTATTCCGCAGATTTGTCAACTCAATTATTCCAGGAATAAGCGGCTTAGTTCCACCAATCGCAATCGTTGTTGCAACCCAATGTTTTAATAATTGGTCACAGATTGTTAAAATTAAGATAATTACTGCAGTCAAACTAAGTAGCAATTATTGTACCTCCTGTTGCTTAAGAGCTAATTTTAAACGAGCAATTGCTTTAGATGTAAACGTAAAGTTTAAAACTTCTCCATTAACTGTCATTGTTACAGTGTGCTTAGTAAATTGTGGCTGCCGAATGTCGGCTATCGGAATAATTAAATAATTTTTTTGCAGCAGCCGGTTAAACACCATTTTTGTCGGCGTAATTACCACTGTCCGTCTTCGCCATTCTAATAATGCTAATATAGCAAAAATAGCAAAGAAAAGTGCGCTCAACCACTGGAAATGTGTTATTTCAAGCCAAGTTACCAATCCGGCAATAAAAAATAGAAAAGTCCAACACCAGCAAATAATTGTTCCGGTTAAATCCGGCTGATAAAAGTAACGAGTTTCTTCTTCCATAATATCTACACAGTTAAATCCTTTCAGAAAAGAGGTATGTTTATGATTAAAATTTATACAGATGCAGCAACTAAAGGTAACCCCGGTCCAACAGGGATTGGCGCTGTAATCATCGCAGACCACAAACAGGTTCAACTTTCTATTCCTACAACCATAATGGATAATCATCATGGCGAATTCGCCGCTGCACAATTTGGGTTTAAGTACCTAATTAATCATTTCAGTAAAAATGAAACAATTTTATTTTATACTGATAGTCGCATTCTTAGTGATGCAATTGGCAAAAATTATACAAAACATTACAAAAAAGAATTAGACGACCTAAATCGCCTAATGGCTTTTTTCAATATAGTAATTACCCAATGGATTCCAGAAAGTCAAAATAACGGGGCTCATAACCTTGCTAACCAAGCTTTACATAAGCTTAATTAAAATTCCTGTGCCCTCTCGGACTAGCTTAACAGCTTGAAAACCTTGCTATTTCAGCGCTTTGATCTTGGAGCGATCTTTTTTGCCCCAGTATTGAAAAAGGTCTGTTCGCAAAGCACCATTATAAAGTTTACGGCGTTTAGTAGCTTTTGCACCATAGTATTTTTCAAACTCCATGTCTGCTGTCAAAATGTACTTACTCCATGTTGTCATTGGGCGGTATAATTCACCCATTTGTCGATATAATTCATGAACCGACTCTTTATCACTTAACCGTTCTCCATATGGTGGATTAGCAACAATCACCCCGTTAACTTTCTCTGTATGCCAATCTTTAACCGCTAATTGTTTAAACTGAATATCATGAGTTAATCCGGCAGCGCGCGAATTTTCTTGTGCAATATCAATCATATTTTGATCAATATCATATCCATGGATGTCAAGCTCGATGTCATAATCAGCCTCAGCATCAGCCTCATCACGAACTTCATCGGATAATCCATCCGGCACTAAGTTAACCCACTGTTCACAAATAAATGAACGGTTAATACCTGGAGCAATATTATGACCATAGAGCGCCGCTTCGATCGGAATGGTTCCTGAACCACATACAGGATCAACAAATGGATTATCCGGGAACCAATGGGCGAGTAAGACTAATGCCGCTGCCATATTTTCTTTAAGCGGCGCCCCACCTTTATTTTTTCGGTAACCACGTTTAAATAATCCCTCACCACTAGTATCAAGCGTCAATAGGACATGATCCTTATTAATCGCTACTTCGAGGGGATAGGTTGCACCTGACTCTGCTAGTTTTGTCCGGCGATGATATACTTTGCTTAGTCGCTGAACAATTGCCTTTTTAGTAATAGCTTGGACACTAGGAACATTATGTAACTGAGAATTATGGCTTTTCCCTTCTACAGGAAACTTAGCATCTAATGGGAGTAAATCTTCCCAAGCGATATTTTCTGTTCGATCAAACAACTCTTCAAAGGTTCGCGCATCAAATTCGCCAACAATAATCTTAACGCGATCCGCAGTCCGCAACCACAAATTCGTTCTGATTACATCTTTCATTGTTCCTTGGAAACGAACACGCCCATTCTCAACTTTAGTTTCATATCCTAAATCACGTAATTCTTTGCCAACCAGTGCTTCAATTCCTGCAGCTGCTGTAGCAATTAACTGATATGTTTGCACATTAAACTCTCCTCGCGTTTATATTCTAATATTTATTCTACCTTAAGTTATAGAAAAGTAAAAAGAAGCTACATAAAAAAAGCATCTGAAAATTATTTTTCAAATGCCTTATCTGTTAAAATTTTATAAATCCGCTCAATATCACGCGTGGTGCCTCGAGATTCAAAAGCGGCTAGTAAAGGTAAATCATAGTCATAAGCATAAGTTTTAGCTGTAACAACATACATTTTACCTAATGTTAAATTTCCACTTCCAATAAAACCCAAACATTTATCAAGATTATTATCTGTTTCCAAATAATCTCTCATTGGATTGGTCAATATTTCTGTCAAAGTTGGCGTAAATCTACTCCCTCCAACCATATAAGTAGGAAGAATTACAAAGAAATCTGTTTTACTCTCCGTTGGTATCGTCTGTTCAGAAATTTCAAGTAATTCAATAACAGGATTGTCGTTATTTAAGTGGTTTTGTTGTGCAGCATATTCCTGAAGACGATAAACAAATGACCGAACATTTCCAGAAAATGACATATATACAATCGTAATCTTCTTATTCATAATTCCCTAATATCTGATATTGTTGCATTAACTAATCTAGTGATAACCAAGCCTAACAGTAGTATAGTAGCAGTACCAAAAGCCTTTGAAAGTTCAATAGAAATTTAACTTAATTCAACAAATCTAATCAAATTCATTCTTTTCTCTCCTTTTCTTATACTATTATAAACTGTTTACTCATTAATTAAAATAACTATTTTTTGTTCACTACAATTTTTTATATTTAACCATTAGCAGCTAGCAGGTTGATATCATATACCTACTATGGATAAAGCAATTATCTAAAAATATTTTTAATAAATTTTCTTTAAAATTGATTATCAAGTTATAACTACAATGCTTTATTTTCAAATTTTAGGCAATAAAAAAACCCGAGCGAACTCGGGCACCTGTATGCAAGAATCTGTAGGCCATGTTTTGTCATAATATAATTATCAGGCATAATTATATCGAGGTAATCATCTATCTCAGAGTATCTAAATACTCTCCCCTGGAATCACTTCAATTTGTTATCCAAAGCTCCCCTACCGTAGTTTGGGTTTACCGCTTGAGGGGTTTACCGCGTTCCACCAGTACTGTTTCCAATACTGTATCGTCACTGTGGCACTTTTCAGGAATACTAAGACATAGTAAAACCTTAGTCTGTTTTTCCGCCGTCGCCAAATTAATGGCGCCCCGCCTTATCTTTTCAGCGAGCACAAACACTACAAGCATCGCAGCTTGTGCGAGCATGGACCTTCCTAACACAACATAAAGCTGTGCTCAATTACCCAAAACTTGCATAATATTATAAACTAAATCTTATACGACACGCACTAAAGCAAATGTGAATCATTATTATTATCGTTACCATCCAATTGGGAACCAAATACCCGCCGTTCAAGGTTAGACAAACGTTTCAAAATATCCATATTTGTGGCACTAGATACTGGTTGCCGTGAAGTTGTCTGGTTGCTCATCGAAGAACCTACCTCAACTTGACGGTTTAACTCATCAACTTTTGCTCTCAAACGTTCATTTTCATCATTTAAACGTTCAATTTCTTTATTATAGGTGTCGTAGTCTTTAATAACATCATCTAAGAAAGCATCAACATCCGCTTCATCATAGCCTTTGCCAATATTTCTCTCCTTAAATTGCTTATGCAAAATATCTTGTGGAGTAAATTTTATGTTATCCAACTTAAACACCTCAATTGTTTAGTTTGCGTAATCCAATAACTATAATACCAAACCTAGGCGTAATTGCAAGTCTATTTATTCATAATTTTCTCTTTGGCGTTCTTCCCACTCATTGGCTTCTTCTTGTAGCTCATCAAAGTCAATTATCCTTAATTGGTAATTACTATTTTCCAAAAATTTCTGAATTGCTACGTAATCATACTTCGTCTTCCCCTCATGTTCTGGGTCATAAAGCAAAAGCGCTTCATCAGTATGAGTTAGCATAAATTGTTGATAATTTCGTAATTGCTGTGGTGACTGATATGGTTTTGCAGAAACATTCGCAAAAAAATCTACTTTTTGAGTGGCACTAGTAAGTTTTACTTGATTTTCTTCATTCCACTGCTTGCCAAACTCAGCAAAGGGTAACATCATTGCAACTTTCAATTGCGGAAAATCACTTTTTAGTTGTGCTGCCACTTCAACTGCCCATCGCTCGACACCCATTTGCGGTCCAGTAATCACCCATAATTCTTCTTCACTTTGTTCTAACAATGCTCTTAAATGCCTTTCAAGAACCGCCAAGATCACTTTGACTTTCGGATCATCATCTTTGAAAACATTTAATTCATAACTTCGATAACCAGTTATCCATATACGTTTCATAAACTCCTCCATAATTATCATTATTTTATTCAACTAACAAAATACGTCTTCCATCATGATTTCAAAAAGCATTGGTAATAAACATCGTTATGGCGGTACTTATATCCAACTTTGTAATCATCTTGTATCACTCATTAGGCAAGTAGTCTGGTATAATAGGTCTCTAGTTAGGAGAGTGATCAATGTGACCATTCACTATCCCAATGGTCAGCAACCTGTACAACACTATAATACACATAAAGAATTACCGACACCACATCAATCAATCTATGCCAAACGTGGGATGTCGTTAGAGGATGAGATTAATCATAGTAATCAATATTATCTTGCACGTCATATTGCAGTTATCCATAAAAAGCCGACTCCTGTTCAGCTTGTAAAAGTCGACTACCCTAAGCGGAGCGCAGCTGTTATTCGTGAAGCCTATTTCCGTCGTCCTTCGACAACTGATTATAATGGCGTGTATCGGGGTTATTATATTGATTTTGATGCCAAAGAAACCCGTAACAAAAATTCTTTTCCATTAAAGAATTTTCATCCTCACCAAATTCAACATATGCGTGAATGTGTAGCACAGGGTGGAATTTGTTTTGCCTTCATAAAGTTTACAGAGCTTGATTTACTCTACCTTCTCCCGGCTTCAAACCTTTTCAAATATTGGGACCAACAGCAGAGTGGCGGTCGTAAGTCAATTCTACGAACAGACATCGCCAAAGAAGGCTTTCAAATTCATTATCAACTTAATCCGCGCCTACCATACCTAAGCGCCGTTGATAAAATAATTGCTGCAAAAGCGTAAAGGAGTTTACTATGTCAAATGATAATCGGCCAACGCGTAGTGAGCGTCATAATAATGATGACAATCAACAACGCAATGTTGGCGGCTTAATAAAAAAGATCCTGCTCTGGGCAGTAGGAATCGCCGTTCTACTAATTGTTGCCTCAGCAGCACTATTTTTCTACTACGCTTCCAGTGCTCCTAAAATTAGTAGAAATGATCTAACAAGTCAAAGTATTACGACAATTTATGATGATCAAAATCGAGTAATTTCTCGTTTGGGAGCACAGAAACGAGAGTATGCTAAAAATAATCAGATTCCCAAGCAGCTAAAAGAAGCTGTTGTTTCTATTGAGGATCGGCGGTTCTATAAACACCACGGGGTTGACACTATTCGAATCATGGGAGCGGCAACCTCGAATCTTTTCGGTCGTTCATCTGGGATGCAAGGGGGAAGCACGTTAACTCAACAGTTAGTTAAATTATCGGTTTTCTCTACAGCAGCTTCTGACCGGACCTTAAAACGCAAAGCCCAAGAAGCATGGTTGGCAACTAATGTTGAGCGACACTTTAGCAAAAACCAAATTCTCGAGTTTTATATTAATAAAGTTTATATGGGGAATGGTGTTTACGGCATGCAAACAGCGGCCCAATATTATTATGGTAAGGATTTAGATGAGCTAGACCTTTCACAACTTGCTCTCCTCGCCGGAATGCCGCAATCGCCAACCTACTATAATCCATTAGTAAATAATACTAAGTATGCAACACAACGGCGAAATGAAGTATTAAATGCAATGGTTCGGAGCAAATATATTAGTCAAGCTCAAGCAAACCAAGCAGCTAGTGAAAGTGTCACTGCTGGATTAGACCCCGATCACGGCAACATTTCTGGCAGTGGAACAGCAGCGAAGGCTAAAGTTGTCGATCCTTATGTAAAACAAGTTCTAGCAGACTTACAAGCTCAAGGATATAACCCATACAGTGATGGATTAAAAGTGCATACTAACCTTGATTTAGACGCCCAGCAACATTTATACGATGCGGCTAATGGCGGCGTGCAATTCCAAAATGATAAAATGCAGGCCGGGGTAGCGGTTACCGATCCACATAACGGGCAAATTATAGCTATGCTCGGTGGTCGTCATACCGGAAATGTTGTCTATGGCCTTAACCGGGCCGTGCAAAGTAACCGAAGCTCTGGTTCAACGGCTAAGCCTTTAATGGATTATGGTCCTGCAATTGAATATCTGCAATGGCCTACATTTAAGCCCCTTGCTGATACAAAGTTTGTTTTCCCGGGAACAAATACTGTTCTTCATGACTTTGATAAAAAATACAAGGGGACGATGACAATGCGTGAAGCACTCGTCCAATCTCGAAATGTTCCTGCTATTCGTGCACTACAAGCAGTTGGAATTAAGCGGGCAACTACCTTCCTTGATGGCCTTGGTATCTCACAAAAGCAACCTTACACATTACAAAATGGGATTGCTTTGTATATTTCGCCACTTCAAGTTTCGGCTGCTTATGCTGCTTTTGCTAATGGCGGAACATACTACAAGCCTTACTATATCAATTCGATTACAACTCAAGACGGTAATGTAAAACAATTTAATCCTAAAGGTAGCCGTGCAATGAATAAAGCTACTGCATATATGATTACCGATATGCTAAAAGGCGTCTTTACTGATTCGCAAGGTAGCGCCACTGCTGCTAAGATTGACGGGGTTAACCAAGCTGGTAAGACTGGTACTACCAACTACCCAGGAAATTCAGGTCAATCTGGTGTAATGGATTCATGGATGGCTGGATATACTAAAAACTACTCGATTGCCGTATGGACTGGTTATGATCACCCTCTCGAACCTGGTGGCAGCATCTCTGAACAGTACGTCAAGTCAGCACAGCTACTTTACAAAGACCTTATGCAATATCTTGATAGTCAAAACCATGCTTCTGACTGGACAATGCCTGATACTGTCGAAGCCGTCCGTGTAAAAGGTAAACGGCAATTAGTAATTCGTGATTCTAAATGGGCATTTGAATATACCGAAGATACATCAGATAGCCATTCTGATAGTTCATCATCGAGTTCTTCGGAATCATCTTCATCAAGTTCGTCTTCTAGTAGTAGCAGTGAAAGCAGACCAGAAGATCATAACAATGGCGAAAACAATCGTAATGAACCATCTTCGTCAAGCAGTGCCCCGGCTAGTTCTAGTTCATCAGCCCCAGCAGCAAGCTCTAGCTCTGCTTCTTCGGCTCCAGCTACACAACCAAGTACTGCTCCTCAACCATAATAATTTAAGATAGAAAACGACCAAAGCATTATTCTTAATTAGAATAGCTTTGGTCGTTTTTTCGGCTCTACAATATTAAGTAC
>NZ_QORN01000020.1:0-43644 GCF_014830205.1 Limosilactobacillus walteri | reverse complement strand
ACTTGACGGGACATAGTGCCGAAAACAAAATTCCTTGACGTCTTTTGTTGAACGGAATAATAGATTAAGCTTTTCGATCTCGTAAGTGATTGGCAGAAGCACCATGCTTACCAGTCTCTTGATTGTTAAGGCTGCCAAACATAACTTCACCAATTACTGACGCAACTAAAATCAAAACAATAATAAAAAATGGTAACATTATAATCACCTCAAAATACAAAAAGCAATCTCTACCTATACAATATTATTAAAAGGGTTCATTTTGCAATTATTTTGTAACATAATTAAGGTTATTTAATAAAATATTAAAAAATAATAATAAAAAAATAAAAGCAACCTATAGAAAGGTGCCTTTATTTCTCAAATATTTAACAGTGATGGGGCGAGCGAGACTTGAACTCGCAACCCTCGGTTTAGAAGACCGATGCTCTATCCAGTTGAGCTACCGCCCCAGACAAAGTCAAGTATATAATTAACAGCTAAGCTTTGTCAATATAGAATAATTAGTTATAAATATTTTGTTAGAATAAAAGCGTCAATTACGTTGACAAAGCGCTTCCAAAGCAACTATACTTTAAATTAGTAGAAGTACGAAAGTGGGAAGGATTTAAGCTGTATATGGAAGGATGATGATTAAATGGCTGCTAATAAGACAGACCCGCGTGTAGTCAAAACACGTAATAGTCTGCGTAAAGCTCTTGTATATCTGATGAGACGCGAAAAGCTTGAAGATATTAGCGTTCAGAAGATTACTGAAACTGCCAACATCACCCGCGGAACTTTCTATCTTCATTATAGGGATAAGCGTGACTTTATTAAGTCTGCTATTCAAGAAATTATTGATGATTTCTTCAACCAGGTAATGATTGATAGCGATTTGTCAAAAGAGCGAACGGTGCAGGTGTTCTCACTACGCAAGGCGTTTCAGTATATCGAAAATGATGCTGATATTTTTGATGTATTATTGAATAATGAAAAGAATAATTTCTTTTATGAACAACTTTACAATCGGTTGGCAAACGAAATGACATACTTTAACGAGCAGGTCAATAAGAACCAGCAATTGGAAGTTCCATTAAATTTGCAGATCTCCTTCATTGGATCAGCATTTTTAGGGCTAGTAAGTCGATGGCTGGAAGATGGCATGATTTACACTCCACGATACATGACTCAAAGCGTGGCGAAAATGTTGGATCAATGCAGCAATAGTAATATTACGCTAGTTGATTTCTTTTATAGCGAAAAAGAAGTCACACTAGAAGAAATTTAGCGCTGCTATTGCTGAAAGGGCTGAAGAATATTCTTCAGTCTTTTTATTTTATAGTTTATTGTTAAGGTGGTTGACGAATAAGTAATTATTTGATATTATACAAACGTTGTATTTGTGAACCAACAACTACAACCGCACGTTACCAAGTTAAAAGCATTATGCTGCTTGGTTCGGCGAGTCTGAGATATTAAGGAGGTGCACAAAGTATGTACGCAATTATTGTTACTGGTGGTAAGCAATACAAGGTAGAAGAAGGTGCTTCTATCTATGTTGAAAAGCTTGATGCTAAAGCAGGTGACAAGGTAACTTTCGACCAAGTTATCTTTGTCGGTGGAGACGACACTAAGATCGGTACTCCTGTAGTTGACGGTGCTTCTGTTGAAGGTACTGTTGACAAGCAAGGTAAGGAAAAGAAGGTTGTTACTTTCAAGTACAAGCCTAAGAAGCACACTCACACTAAGCAAGGTCACCGTCAACCTTACACTAAGGTTACTATCAACAAGATCAACGCTTAATGTGGGGGTGAGATCATGATTCGAGCACATTTTTCTTTAGATTCGAATCATCGGATCACGTCTTTTAAGTTAACTGGACATGCCGATTCTGGACCATACGGTCAAGATATTGTATGTGCAGCAGTATCTGCGTTATCTATTTCGACAATCAATGGTCTTGAACGAGTAGTTCACACTAGGCCACATGTTGAACGGGATAATGCTAATGGAGGCTTTTTAGAAGTTACTAATTTGGATTTGGATCGTGAGAGTCAAATCTTGCTTAGTACCCTCTTAAACGGATTAATTGACATCCAAGAAAGCTATCCACAAAACATTGAAGTAAAAATGTTTAATTAAATTTCATCGCTGGAGGTGAACAACTATGATTATGGATTTGCAATTCTTCTCCCACCACAAGGGGGGTGGTTCCACTGCTAACGGTCGGAACTCAGCTGGTCGTCGTCTTGGTACAAAGGCTGCTGATGGTTCCATCGTAACTGCTGGATCAATCATCTACCGTCAACGTGGTACTCACATCAACCCAGGTGAAAACGTGGGTCGTGGTGGAGATGATACTTTATACGCTAAGGTAGCCGGTGTTGTTAAGTTTGAACGCATGGGTCGTAGTAAGCGTAAGGTATCTGTTTACCCAATCGCTGAATAATACTTTTAATAAGAGGCTGAGAAAAAACTTTTGTTTTCTCTCAGCCTCTACTATTTTAATGAATGATAACAAGATAACGTGGAAAATAACAACAAGGTTCGCGTCTAAGGACGAATGATATCAGCTTATGACATACTTAATCATCGTTTTACCTTAGCCAACCGCCTTGTACTCCCTATCTTGTTTCTGTTCTATTTAGTAGCATAAAGTAAGAACAGAAAATATAGTGATATTAAAGTCGAGTCTTTTCTCGGCTTTTTCTTTAAGCAAAAGACAAGAAAATGGTGGAAATGCTATGACAAGAATTGAACGGCTACAAAAAAAGTTGCCACAACTTTTTATTGATGCAATGTTAGTTACTAATGAAAAGAACATTTTGTATTTAACTGGCTTTGACCTAATGCAGGATGATGGTTTGTTACTAATTACCAGTGAGAATGCAATTTTAATCACTGATGACCGTTATCAGCTAGCCCTTGAAGAGTTTGAAAATGATGAAGTTGTTGGGACAATCACCCGTGATTACTACGGATCCTTAAATAAAATCTGTCAAGGATTAAAAATTGGGGTGCTTGGTTATGAGGATACTATTTCCTATTATTTGTTTGATGTGCTAGATGAAACAATGATAGCAGATATTGTTCCTTTCCATAATCAAATTGAACAAATGCGAATGGCTAAAGAAAGCGTGGAAGTAGATAAGCTTCGCAAAGCTGCTGACCTCCACACTGCAGGTTATCATTATGTTTTAGAAAATATTCGCGCCGGGGTTACCGAACGGCATATAGCAAACATCCTTGACCTATGGATGAAAGAAAATGGCGCAACGACGGCATCTTTTCCGACGATTGTTGCTAGTGGTAAAAACGCAGCTAAACCTCACGCCACCGCTTCGGATAAGGTAATCGAAGACGGTGATATTGTAACTCTTGACTTTGGTTATTATGTTGACGGTTATACTGCTGATATGACGCGAACGTTTGCTGTAGGTTCAATTGATCCAGAACTCCGCGATGTTTACCAAATAGTTAATGAGGCACGACAAGCAGTTATTCAGTCAGCCCATGTTGGTCAACGTGGGGATAAACTTGATGCTGCTGGTCGACAGTTAATTGAAGAAGCTGGTTATGGTGATGAATTTAACCATGGAATGGGGCATGGTATAGGGTTATCTGTGCATGAGTTGCCAGCTAGTTACGGGCCGACTACCCGAAAGATGAAATTGCATAACAATGAAGTAATAACCGTGGAACCTGGTATCTACATTCCAGAAATTGGTGGAGTGCGGATTGAAGATGATATTTTGATAACTCATGGTGGTGTGGAGGTTTTAACGACTGCACCAACAGAACTAATTATTGTAGGTAAATAAATGCAATTGTTAAAACTATATCATAATATCAATAACCAAGGACATGCCGCCATCCAAAGCAATAATGAACAAATTGATCAGCACTTAATTGGGATAAAGAAAGATCATCGTCTGGGACTAACGATTCTCACTTCATTACCAGCGCATGTTTGTCGTAATATTAATATCTGCTTGCAGGAATTTAAGAAACTAGAGCCAGCGCAATATTATTATCCGGCAACGGATATGCATATTACAATCATTGACATAATTGCGGCAAATACTAAATTTTACCTGTCACCATTAGAAAAGAAAAAGTATACTGAAGTTTTAAGTCAGATTATTTCTACAGTTGGAACAATTCATTGGGAACTAAAGGGCATCATTATAAGTCCTAACGCCATCTTGGTAAAGGGCTACTATTCGGACAATTTAATAAAGCTAAGGAATTTAATTCGGCATGAACTACCGCTAAAGGGTTTAATGTTACAAGAACGTTACCCAACTAATTCGGGGCATGTTACAATTGCGCGCTTTACATCCCCGCTCCAGCATCCGCACCAAATTCTTGCCTTACAAGAACAATTTGAAGAGATTGCGTTAGGAAAATTTAGGACTGCAAGCCTCGATTTAGTGGTTCATGATTGGTATAATCATAACTCCCAATTAATTTCAGCAATCTCAATTGATAACTAAATAACCAGGTTGTTGTATTGCATTTCACGCTGACTTAGTGCAAAATAGAAATGATTACTATACAGAAGATAAAATAAATTGGAGGGCTGACGATGGCTGAAGAATCAAAGATTGTTTTAAGTAGTGAAGATCAATCACTCGGGACAATTCAAATTTCGCCACGAGTTTTAGAAATTATTGCGGGAATTGCCGCAAGTGAAATTGATGGTGTCTCAAAGATGTACGGCTCATTTGCTAATAGTGTGAGTGAGCTTTTGGGACGCTCCGACCGCCGACGAGGAGTAAAGCTTTCCAGCAATGATAAAGATTTATCACTTGATGTTGACGTTTATGTGGCATACGGTGTGTCTGTTCCAAAAGTGGCAGCGAAGATTCAAGACAAAGTTAAACAACAGATTACTTTAATGACGGATTTAAAAGTTAAAGAAGTCAATGTTCACATCAAGGGGATTGTAACCGCAAAAGAAGACCAGCAAGTGGATCCTAATGATTTGTTTGGTGAACACTTAGATGATGGGGCTGGTGAATAGAATGAGTTTAAACCGACACATGATTCGTGAGGAAGCTTTTCAAGTTTTATTTGCCTTGCAGTCAGATCCAGAGGCAGATATTCAGACAATTTATGAAGCAATTCCTCATCACGATGAAAAACAAATACCACCTTACTTATTAACGCTAGTAAATGGTGTTCGTGAACATCAAGACCAACTAGATGAACAAATCAATAATTTATTAGCAAGTGGCTGGACTATTGGACGTTTAGCAAAACCTGACCTAGTGATTTTGCGGTTGGCATTATTTGAGATGCAATATGCAGAAAATGTTCCGACAGTTGTGGCAATAAATGAAGCGTTAGAGTTAACTAAGACATTTAGTAGTGATAAATCACGTAAGTTTATCAATGGTGCACTTGGTAAATTTGAAAAACAAGCAAATCTAGATAAGTAAAATGGCGGGCAATGGCATGATACCAATAGCCCACCTTTTTTGTATGACAGCTTTTTTGCGACCAACTATGGTAAAATATAGGTTGAAATTTAAAGGAGGAAGGCACTGTGGCGACGATTATTGACGGACGAGCTCTTGCTAAAAAGATTAATGCGCAAACTCATAAGCGGGTTGCAAAACTAAACCAGCAAGGTATTCATCCAGGAATTGCGGTGGTAATTGCAGGGGATGATTCTGCAAGTCTGATTTATACCCGTAATAAACATAAAAAGGCAATGAAATTGGGAATTAACTCAATTCTTAGAAAATTTCCAAGAGATATTAGTCAAAATGAGTTGTTAGCTGAGATTGATAATTTAAATAAAGATGATTCTATCGATGCAATTTTAGTCCAACAACCCTTGCCACCACAAATTGACCAAAAAACGATCACTAATGCAATTCTTCCTGAAAAGGACGTTGACGGGTTAAATCCGTTGAATCTTGGCAAATTGTTTGCAAATCAAAATACTAACCACCCTATTGCATGTACTCCTCGTGGAATTATGCGAATGCTAAAAGAATATGAGGTTCAGCTAAAGGGCCAAAATGCGGTAATTGTTGGTCGAAGCATTTTGGTTGGTAAACCTTTATTAGCATTATTGAACAATGCAGATGCAACGGTCACAATGGCCGGAAGAAATACAAGGGACCTGACAAAGCTAACACAAACAGCGGATATTTTGATTGTTGCAGCAGGAGTACCGCACCTTATTGGGGCCGCGGATGTTAAAGCAGGTGCAACGGTGATTGACGTTGGGATTAACCGCTTAAGTACCGGGAAATTAACTGGTGATGTTGATTTTGACAGTGTAAAAGAGAAAGCAGGGTTAATTACGCCAGTGCCAGGTGGGGTCGGTCCAATGACAATTGCAACCTTAATGGAGCAAACAGTTGATTTAGCACAATGGAGGCATCATGGATAGAAGCCAATATTTAACAGTTAGCGAGTTAACTAAATATTTAAAAACAAAATTTGATCGTGACCCGTATTTACATACAGTCTATTTAACCGGCGAACTTTCAAATTTTCGGTTACGTCAGCGCCATCAGTACTTTAGCCTAAAGGATGATAATGCGTTAATCGACGCGGTAATGTTTGAACATCAATACCGTAAAATCAAGTTTACGCCAGAGCAGGGAATGAAAGTCTGTGTAGTGGGTCATGTTAGTCTTTATGAAAAAAGCGGCCGTTACCAGATTTATATTGATCGAATGGAACCTGATGGGGTAGGATCACTCTATTTGGCATTTGAACAATTAAAGAAGAAACTAAACGCAGAAGGCTTATTTGATCTGCCTAAAAAGCAAATTCCGCTGTTTCCCAAGCGAATTGCAGTTGTTACTAGTATTGATGGAGCTGTTATTCGCGACATTAATACCACGGTTCGGCGCCGTTATCCAATTGCTCAAGTTGTTTTATATCCAACAGTTGTACAAGGGGATAAGGCAGCAGCAGATATTGCTCGTCAGATTAATCGTGCAAATGAACGAGGAGATTTTGATACCTTAATTATTGGTCGCGGCGGTGGTTCAATAGAGGATTTATGGCCGTTCAATGAAGAAGTTGTTGCCCGTGCAATTGTGGCAAGTAAGATCCCAGTTATCTCATCGGTTGGTCACGAAACTGATACGACAATTGCGGACCTAGTAGCAGATCGCCGGGCTGCCACACCAACCGCAGCCGCAGAATTAGCTACCCCTGTGCAGTTAAATGATGTGTTAATGACAATCAAGGATGACCAGAATCGCTTGTTGAATACAATGCGAACCCAAATTAATTTTGATCGTCAACAGTTAAAAAAACAGCTGCAAAGTTATATTTTTCAGCAACCCACACGGTTATATGAAAATTATGCGCAAAAAGTTGACCAGTTAACCCAGCAACTTGAACAGGTAGCGCACAATACACTTCAAACTACCCAAATTAGGATTGAACGACTTCAGTCTCAGTTAATGGCCCAATCACCATTACACCAAATTCAGCGGCAGGCACAAACTGTTAAACAATTAGAAAAACAATTGATAATGTCAGCAGCGGCAAACCAAAACGATAGGCACCAACAGGTTATGAGCTTAATCAAACAATTGGATTCGTTGAGTCCGCTAAAGATTATGAGCCGTGGTTATACCTATGTAACAAGTGAAGAAAAAGTAGTAAATCACGCCAAACAACTAGCGGTTGGTCAACAGGTTCAATTGCATTTTGATGATGGAGAAGTTCAAGCAGAGATTAAAAGCGTAAAGGAGCACTAATATGGCAACAGAAAAACCAACATTTGAAGAACAATTAACACAACTGCAACAAATTGTAAGTCATTTAGAACAAGGAAACGTCCCACTCGAAGAAGCTTTACAGCAGTTTCAAGAAGGCATAAAACTATCTAAAGAATTACAAGCGAAGTTAACAAGTGCCGAAAAGACATTAGGACACCTGATCGATGATAGTGGTAATGAGAAAGTATACGAAAAACAAAGTGACGATCCAAGCAATAATGGTGGCGGCAACCGTGGTTTTGGCAGTGAGAACGAATAAATTTTAGGAGCGTTAGCGTAGTGGTTACAGCACTTTCAACTTTAAAAGAACAAATTGATAATTACCTTGCCCAGGCATTAGCAGCGGATGTTGACCAAGAAACACTCCTTAATTCGATGCAGTACTCTTTAATGGCTGGGGGAAAACGTCTTCGTCCTGCGCTTACTCTTGCCACTGTTGAGATACTTGGAGGAGAGCTTAACAATGATGTGTTACGAGCAGCAACAGGATTGGAGTTATTGCATACATACTCTTTGATTCATGATGACCTTCCAGCAATGGATAATGATGAATTGCGCCGAGGTAAACCAACTAATCATTGTAAATTTGGAGCAGGTATGGCAACGCTTGCTGGCGATGGGCTGTTAACTCTTGCCTTTCAATGGGTGACTGATAATCACTTATCTGCTACTACGCGGAGCCGGTTAGCACTTGAGCTTGCTAAAGCAGCTGGCCCAGCTGGCATGGTTGCTGGTCAGGCTCGTGATATTGAAGGTGAGCACCAGCAGCTAGACTTAGCACAACTACGCTATTTGCACCGACAAAAAACAGGAGCACTTTTAGAATATGCGGTTCTTGCGGGTGGCATCATAACAGGTCAATCTGATCAGGTGTGTCAGCAGTTAGCGTTATTTGGAGCTAATTTTGGCTTGGCATTTCAAATTTATGACGATTTAATGGACGTTCTTAGCACTACTGAAAAGATGGGTAAAAAAGTTCATAAGGATGCTAATGAACAAAAGAATACTTATCCCGGATTGTTAGGGATTAAAGGGGCTAAGGAACAATTACGAAAAGCTATCGCTGCAGCTGTTAGAACCCAACAACAGCTTGAGCAAATTACTGGTAAATCATTTGCAGGATATGATCAATTTTTAGCATATTTTAAATAAGGAAAAGAGAAAATGAAAAAAGAACGGGTAGATGTGTTATTAGTTCAGCAGGGACTTTTTGATTCACGAGAGCAAGCAAAGCGAGCTGTAATGGCTGGCGAAATCCTCGGAAAAAATAATGAACGATTAGATAAGCCGGGGCAAAAAATACCGATTACAACAACCCTTCATATGAAAGGGAAAAAGATGCCATATGTTAGCCGAGGAGGCTTGAAATTAGCCAAGGCATTAAAAACTTTTGAAATCTCAGTTAAAGACAAAACGGTCTTAGATATTGGTTCATCTACGGGTGGCTTTACAGACGTGATGTTACAAAATGGCGCGAAATTAAGCTATGCTCTTGATGTCGGAACTAATCAGCTAGTATGGCAATTACGTGAAGATCCGCGAGTTGTGGTAATGGAACAAACTAATTTTCGTTACAGTAAGTTAGCTGATTTTACTAGTGGACAACCAGAATTCGCTTCAATTGATGTTTCTTTTATTTCGTTACGTCTTATTTTGCCACCACTAGCTCGTATTTTAAAAATGGGCGGAGAAGTTGTAGCGTTGATTAAACCGCAGTTTGAAGCCGGTAAAGAACATGTTGGTAAAAATGGAATAATTCATGATCATAAGGTTCATCGAATGGTTTTAGAAGAAGTTTTGACCTTTGCTCGTGAAGATCATTTTGATGTTCTAGGTTTAGATTATTCTCCAATTAAAGGTGGTCAGGGAAATATGGAATTTCTTGTTCACCTCCGATTGAGTGAGAAAGAAGGAATTCTTAGCTCAAATGTCGATATTGATAACGTTATTGCTGCTGCTGATGACGATTTAAATCATAAAGAATAATATAGGGATGAATAAATAAATGAAAAAGGCAGAACGACAACAAAAAATACGAGAAATCATAACAAGTGAAAGTATTGAGCGACAAGAAGATCTAGTTGAACGGCTCCGAGAATTAGGATTAACGGTAACGCAGGCTACAATTTCACGCGATATCAAAGATATGCAGCTGATTAAAGTACCCGCAGACGATGGGGGCTATCGTTATGGAATCCCTGCTTACCATCGTCAGGGACATGAAAGTCAATTAGCAGCAACCCTTCATGATAGTTTAGAACAATTGAAGCGTAATAATTGTTTCTTGGCATTAACCGTTCATCCGGGAAATGGTCCAGTAGTCGCGACCTTAATTCGCAAGATGGATTTCCCTACTGTTTTTACGACGATTGGTGATGATGGAAATGTTCTGGTTGTATGTGTATCCGCTGATGCAGCAGTAAAATTAGAAGAAAAACTTAATGCAATGTTGGACTAAGCGAGGTGGTTATCTTTGTTACAAGAATTGACGATTGACAATTTAGCAATTATCAAACATTTAACATTAACATTTGCTAACCAGATGACTGTATTAACTGGGGAAACCGGTGCTGGTAAGTCTATTATTATTGATGCAGTTGGACTATTGGCTGGAGGACGTGGTTCACAGGAATTTATTCGTCGCGGTGAAGAAAAACTGAGTCTCCAAGGACAATTCGCTATTCCAGATGATTCTGATTTTGATGACTTGTTAGATTCGCTTGGGATTAGCCATGAAGATGGCATTTTAATTATCTCTCGAGAGATCCATCGCAATGGTCGCAACACAATACGGGTCAATGGACAATTAATCAATACAACAACATTACGTAAAATTGGCAGTGGACTAGTTGATATTCAAGGACAAAATGAGCATCAGCAATTGATGCAGCCTGAGACGCATTTGGGGATGTTAGACCAGTTTGCGGCTAAAGAAGTCCAACCGTTATTAGCTCAATACCAAATTGAATATCAAGATTATTCTAAGTTAAAAGCCGCGGTAAATAAAAAGCAAGCTAATGAGCAACAATGGGCACAACGTTTGGACATGTTACGTTATCAAGTAAATGAAATTGAAGAAGCTAATTTAAAGGCTAATGAAGAGGAAGAATTAGTGAGTGAACGTGACCGACTAGAACACTTTCAACAAATTAATAACGCCCTTCAATTAGCTGTTACAACCTTCAATGAAGGAGATCAAGCTCCGGTTCTTGACCAAGTTGCGACGGTAATGGATGCTATTAATGCTATTGCTGAATTTGATGATGCATATGATAACCTTAGTAAATCTTTAAGTGATGCTTATTATGCACTACAAGATGTTGCCAACGAAGCAAGCCAGCAGCTTGATATGCTTGAATTTGACGATGAAAGATTGGCACAGATTGAGCAACGATTAACTATAATTGGCGATTTAGAACATAAATATGGGGATACGTTGGCAGAGGTATTAAAATACTATACCAAGATCAAAAAGGAACTTGACTCAATGGAAGCTGCTGCTGATTCTAGTAGTGACTTAGAGCAGCGGCTCTCTGCGGCTGAAGACAAAGTTCGTGAAACAGGACGAAAATTAAGCCAGGTCCGCCAAAAGGCTGCTCATGAATTAGGGAAAAAGGTTCATCAACAATTAAAAGAACTTTATATGGAAAAAGCCGAATTTGAAGTTCACTTTATTAATGAAGGACGCGAACAATTTACGCCAACAGGAATCGACCAAGTAGAATTTTATATTCGAACTAATCCTGGTGAGTCAATGGGACCCTTGGCTAAGATAGCATCCGGTGGCGAACTATCGCGGGTGATGCTTGCATTGAAGACGATTTTTGCTCAAAAGGAAGGAGTCACCAGTATTATCTTTGATGAGGTAGATACTGGTGTTAGCGGACGAGTTGCCCAAGCAATTGCAGATAAAATCAAAGTAATTGCTCACCATTCACAAGTTCTTTGCATTACTCATTTACCACAAGTAGCTGCGGTTGCACAGCATCATTTTCTTATTAAAAAGTCTGTTCATGATGAGCGGACTACTACTCGGGTAACACCGTTAAAAGAAAGTGAACGAGTCGAGGAGCTTGCCCGCATGTTATCTGGTGAAAAGATTACCCACTTAACCAAAGAGCATGCGCAAGAACTTTTAGAGATGGCAAAACAATAAAAATAGGTTCTAGCATAAACTTATTTTCTTAATTTGAATAAGACAATATGCAATAGGCTCCAAAGTTCGAAACCCGAACTCTGGAGCCTATCATGGTTGATTATAAGTTAGCGATGTAACGAATTTGATCAAAGTTAACAACATAGCTTACATTTTGGTTAGTAATAAGATAACGATTAGTATCCGCTAATTTGGCGATATTACCAGTAACATTGACTGGATAACCATCATTATTAATTGGCATTAGCTGAAAGGTAGCTTTAATTTTGTCTTTGATAGCCCGCTTTAAAAATAATTGACGTTGTTCAGCAGGTTGCGGGGTTAATAGACCTTCTTGATTATGAGAAGAATCCTCCTCAAATAAGTTCCGAAGTTTATTACTAATGATTTGTGGCGTAAATTTAAAAAGAGATTTTTGTTCAATTTGCATAATCGCGCCTCCGAACATTCGTTTGTAATTATAGTATACGAACATACATTCAGAAATGCAAGCAAAACGCTCAAACTTTTTTGTTTCACATTTGCTTGATTTAAGTGCTAATCTAGTGCATTATAGTAGTAATACGATTAATTAAATAGGAGCGTTATAATGGCAAATCGTGGAATGTTAATTGTTCTTTCAGGTCCTTCTGGCGTTGGTAAGGGGACCGTTCGAAAGGCCATCTTTGATTCAAATGATAATGATTTTCAGTATTCAATCTCAATGACTACGCGGAAACCGCGACCGGGTGAGGTTAATGGTGTTGACTATTTTTTTGTCAGCAAAGAAGAGTTTGAACACCATATCCAAACCGGTGGAATGCTAGAATATGCTAAGTATGTTGACAATTATTATGGTACCCCATTAAAATATGTTAATGATACGTTAGATTCAGGAAAAGATGTTTTCCTTGAGATTGAAGTTAATGGAGCGATGCAGGTTCGTTCAAAGTGTCCAGATGGTGTGTTTATCTTTTTAACTCCGCCTGACTTGGATGAGCTAAAACAGCGCTTGATTCACCGTGGAACAGATAGTATGGAAGTTATTAACAAACGAATTCATAAGGCATTCGGTGAAATTCAAATGATGCAAAATTATGATTATGCTGTTGTTAATGATGAAGTGCCAAAGGCTGTCGAGAAGATTAAAGATATTATTCGTACAGAACGGCTTCGTGTAACACGGGTTATGCCACGTTATCTTGAAATGTTAGGAGATTCCGAAAAATGATTCTATTTCCATCAGTTGATGAACTACTGAAACACATTGATTCACGTTACTCACTTGTGATGCTTGCTAGTAAGCGTGCTAATGAACTAGACGCTGGGGCAGCACCATTACTTGAACATTATGAGTCCAGCAAGTCTGTTGGTAAGGCGCTTGAAGAAATATTGGCTGGTAAAGTAACGATTGATCCTGATCATACTGAAGACTTACAGGACTAATAATTTACCATAAATAAGCGATAAGGGACTATGACGATTGTTTGTCACTAGCCCCTTTTTAATTCGGACAAGTTTAGTTGATAATAATTAAATGCTATAATCAATTAGAAAAATAATTTGCTTGGGGTGAAAAAATGACACGGATAGCAGTATATTTAACTGGTAGTATTGCCGCGTATAAAGGAATTGAAGTAGTACGGGGACTGCAGAAACAAGGCCATGAGGTACGTGTCGGAATGACAGAGGCCGCTACAAAACTTGTTAATCCTGCAACATTGTTTGCCCTAACAAAAACGCCAGTGCTAACTAGTCTATGGGATGAACATTCAACACCAATCCCGCATATTGAATTGGCTGATTGGACAGAGCTAGCAGTGGTGGTTCCGGCTTCGGCTGATATTATTGCCAAGATGGCAGGTGGAATTGCTGATGATGCAGTATCAACTGCGCTTCTCGCTACTGCAGCCCCAAAGGTAGTTGTTCCGGCAATGAATAATCATATGTGGATGGCGCCAGCAACGCAACGTAATATTTCCTATCTTCAAGAAGATGGTGTAAATGTAATGCTCCCGGCCATTGGGCGATTGGCAGAAGGATATGCCGGGCGAGGAAGGTTACCTGAGCCAATAGAAATTTGTCAATATATAACTGCCTTTTTAGCTGATACTGACCTATTAAAAGATAAGAAAGTAATAGTAACTGCTGGCGGGACACGTGAAAACATTGATCCGGTACGCTTTATTGGCAATCGCTCTTCTGGCAAGATGGGAATTGCAATTGCTAATGCAGCTGCTCATGCTGGTGCAGATGTAACGTTAATTGTAGGTCAAGTTGCCGTTGCTCTCCCCCAATCTCCGCGGATAAAGCTTGTTCATGTCACAACAACGGAAGATCTGTTTAATGCACTTCAAGAATATTTTCCTATCGCTGATGTTTTGATAATGGCAGCAGCTGTGGCTGATTATCGTCCTCTTGAGATTGTCGACCATAAGATAAAGAAAAGTGCGGATAACCACAATTTAAGCTTAGAGCTGACAGAAACGGTCGATGTTTTAAAAAAGATAGCAAGCAGGAAAAGGTCATCCCAATTGGTAGTTGGTTTTGCGGCAGAAACTAATGATTTGCTGCAGAATGCTAACCATAAACTTGCCAGCAAAAATGCCGATATGATTGTTGCTAACAGTGTTGCTGGCCCCCAGAGTGCTTTTGGTAGTGACAACAATCAAGTTACAATTCTTCAAAAAAATCAGGCCCCGCTAAAATGGCCACAGCAATCAAAAAAGCAAATTGCTAATCAACTTATTAAATTGATTAGCACGAAATTAAAGCAAGGTGATTAAATGCCCGAATTGGCGCAAGTAATTGTTGATGTTCCAACAATGCAGACAAATCAACCATATACTTATCAGATTCCGGCAACATTAGAGAAACAAATTCAGGTTGGCGTTCGGGTTGTTGTCCCCTTTGGCAATGGCAGCCGTACTGTTCAGGGGTTTGTTGTTGCGCTTGACCAAGCAACAAGTTATGATGGAGAACTTAAAAAAATCCAAGCAGTAATGGATTTACAACCAGTCGTTAATAATGAATTGTTGGCCCTTAGCAAATGGTTAGCTGATACGACTTATTCTTTCTGGATATCCTGCTTATATACAATGTTGCCAAACTTATTAAAAGCAAAAACTTCGCGGATTGTTCGTATTATTGATGATGTTGATGAGCAAGTTGCATTTGATATTTTTCATGGGCGCGACGAATTAGAAATGGCTGCTGTTCAAGATAAGCCAGCAATCCTTAGCACATTACTTAAGTTGCAGCGAGCGGGAAAAATTACGATCGATTATCAAGTCGAAAATCGTGCGCGTGCAAAAACTGTAACGGGTATTAGCCCGCTTTTAGATTTTGAGCAACTTGAAGAAGAGCGGACTTCGCTTCATCCCAATGCTCATGCGCAGAATCGGCTAATTTCATATTTACAAACAATTTTAGGGCAGGTTGTTAAGCTTAAAGATGCTGAACATGCGACAGGGTTAAAAGCAACAACTTTTAACCAAGGACAAAAAAAGGGGTGGCTGAAGAAAGTTCCGGTAGAAGTTTATCGTAATCCGCTGGGGGTTCAAGCCTCAGTAGATGATCAACATTTAGATTCACCACTTCATTTAAATGCTGAGCAGCAACTTGCTGTTAATGAAATAAATGCAGCAATTGATAAGCATGATTCGCAGACGTTTTTACTTCAGGGAGTAACGGGAAGCGGTAAGACAGAAGTTTACCTCCAAGCAATTGCAAATGCCCTTAAGCAGGGGAAAACGGCATTAATGTTAGTGCCAGAAATATCTCTAACCCCGCAAATCGTTAACCGGGTTCGACGACGATTTGGCTCAAAGGTTGCCGTTCTTCATAGCAGTCTATCTAATGGAGAACGTTATGATGAATGGCGAAGAATTGAGCGCGGTGAAGCACAAGTAGTTGTCGGTGCTCGTTCAGCGATCTTTGCACCATTAAAAAATCTGGGTATTATAATTTTGGACGAAGAGCATGAATCAAGTTATAAACAAGATGAATCTCCTCGTTATCATGCCCGTGAAGTAGCAAAGTGGCGGGGAAATTATAATAATGCACCAGTTGTATTAGGATCGGCAACTCCGAGTTTAGAAAGTCGGGCACGAGCAATCAAAAAGGTTTATCACTTATTGCGCTTGGAGCATCGGGTAAATAAACAGCCGCTCCCACCGATTAAGGTTGTTGATATGCGAGAAGAAGTAAAAAAATACGGTGAAAGCAACTTCTCTCATTCTTTACTAGAAAAATTAGATCAGCGGTTACAAAAGCGCGAGCAAAGTATTTTGATGCTTAATCGCCGCGGTTTTTCTTCGTTTATGATGTGCCGTGATTGCGGAACAGTCTTAAAATGTCCTAATTGTGATATTTCATTAACTCTCCACATGGACACGCACACGATGAAATGTCACTACTGCGGACATGAGGAACCAATTCCTTATGAATGTCCAAGCTGCCATAGCCGAAAAATTCGTTATTATGGTACGGGAACAGAAAAAGTAGAACAAGAACTACACCAACTTTTACCGCAAGCCCGGATTATTCGGATGGATGTTGATACTACTAAGCGGAAGGGCATGCATGCAAAATTATTGCGTCAATTTGGTCAGCACCAAGCTGATATCTTATTAGGGACGCAAATGATTGCCAAAGGGCTTGATTTTCCCAATGTGACACTGGTTGGTGTCTTAAATGCAGATACAGGATTAGGCTTGCCAGATTTTCGCGCGAGTGAGCGGACTTTTGACCTTCTTAGTCAAGTCAGCGGGCGCGCAGGACGAGCAGATAAGCAGGGTGATGTTGTAATTCAGACTTATAATCCTGAACATTATGCGATTCAAGATGCTAAAAAACATGATTATGACCTTTTCTTTAATCAAGAGATGGCTTTGCGTCACCAAGCGGGATACCCGCCCTATTATTACACGGTTCGGCTAATGGCTAGCCATCCTGAAGAAGCACAGGCTGCTAAAGCGATGGCCCAGATTTATGAACAGTTAAAAAAAGGCATATCATCGTCAACTATTATTCTTGGACCAACACCACGGGCAATTGCTCGAATGAAAAGACGTTATTACTACCAAATTGTAATTAAATATAAACAGGATCCGCAGCTTCATAACTTATTATTTGAGATTTTACATGACACTCAGAGTCACGGTTATAAGGATGTTCAAATAAGTATTGATCCTGACCCGCAGTATTTTATGTAAGAGAAAGGATGTCAAAAATGACAACATCAATCGTTTTTATGGGAACACCAGAATTTGCTGTTCCAATTTTAAAAAGTTTAATTGATAATCCAGCATATGATGTTAAGGCTGTGTTAACTCAGCCCGATCACCGTATTGGGCGTAAAAAAACGCTTCATGAATCGCCAGTAAAACAATTAGCGAAGAAATACAATATCGAAGTTTTACAGCCGGCAAAACTAAGTAAAAGCCCAGAAATGGCAAAGATTATTGAATTACAGCCAGATTTAATGATCACGGCTGCATACGGACAGTTCTTACCAACTAAACTACTGGATGCTGCAAAAATTGCGGCAATTAATGTTCATGGTTCTTTATTGCCAAAGTATCGTGGCGGAGCGCCAATTCAATATTCAATTATTAATGGGGATAAAGAAACTGGGGTCTCCATTATGTACATGGTTAAAAAAATGGATGCTGGTGATGTAATTGCACAAAAAGCAATTCCTATCATGCCTGATGATGATAGCGGAACAATGTTTGAAAAGCTTAGCATTTTAGGACGCGACCTGCTTTTAGAGACGTTGCCGAAACTTATTAGCGGGGATGTTAATCCAGTAGCTCAAGACCCAGATAAAGTTATCTTCTCCCCTAATATCAGTAGTGCTGAAGAACAAATTGATTATCATTTACCGGCAAACCTTATTGATGCAAAGGTTCGGGGACTACGACCAGTACCGCTTGGTAATATGATGATCGATGGCTTGCGAACAAAGATTTATGATGTTACGCCATTAAATGAGACAACAACGCTTGACCCAGGGAAAGTAGTTCGAGTTACTAAACATCAACTGGCAATTGCCGCTGGTGATGGAACTGTTTATCAGATCAATAAATTACAGCCGGCGGGTAAAAAAGCAATGGATATTACCGCTTACCTTAATGGCCATCAAAATATCGTTGAGGGAGGACAAGTTGTAACTAATGACTAAATTTCAACCGCAAAATGCCCGTGAATTAGCTTTGACTGCCCTTGAACGCATTGAAAGAAACGGAGCTTACTCAAATCTCCAACTTGACCAATTATTAAAAAAATATCCGTTAGAAGATAAGGATCGCCGGTTGGCAACTAATATTGTTTATGGGGTCTTACAACATAAGTTAACACTTGAATATTGGTTGGATAGCTTTGTTGATGAACGCAAACTTGATCTGTGGGTCAAAATATTGTTACTTTCTGCGATCTATCAGTTTCATTATTTAGAACGTGTTCCTAACTGGGCCGTTACGGATGAAAGCATTAAGATTGCCAAACGTCGTGGAAACCCTGGTATTCGCAAGTTTGTAACTGGTGTATTACATGCAGTATTAAGAAAGGGATTGCCAGCGCTAAATGAAATTAAAGCTACTTCTCAACGTTTGAGTATTCAAAATAGTGTTCCAAAATGGTTAGTTAATGAGCTGCTTACACAATATGGTGAAGAAAACACTGGCAAAATTTTACAATCGATTAATGAGCCAGCCCATCAAGTAGTGCGGGTAAACCTTGCTAAGACGACTGTCCCGGCTGTTAAACAAGCATTGGATAATTTAAAAATTGAATATCATAAAAGTGAGATTGCAATGGATGCTTTAGTCATTACAAAAGGAGAAGTTATCACCTCCGATCTTTTTCGTGATGGAAAAATTACTATTCAAGATGAAAGTGCGATGCTGGCAGTTGAAAGTATGCATATTAAGCCCGCGGACAAAGTTCTTGATGCTTGTGCTGCTCCTGGCGGAAAAACCGTGCAAATCGCCACCTACTTGTCCGCTAATGATGGCGGTACTGTTGAGGCACTTGACATTCATCAGCATAAAGTTAGCCTGATTGAGAAAAATGCGCAACGAATGGGGGTAAGCGATCGAGTAGATGCCTATGCCCTCGATGCCCGAAAAGTTGATGAACGGTTTGAAGATGAAAGCTTTGATAAAATCTTAGTTGATGCGCCATGTAGTGGAATAGGACTATTACGCCGAAAACCAGAAATTCGTTATACCAAACAGCTTGCCGATAGTATGCAGCTGCATAAAATCCAATTGGCAATTTTAAATGCAGTTGCACCAAAGTTAAAAAAAGGCGGTATAATCACATATAGCACGTGTACGATCTTACAACAAGAAAACGATGCAACAGTTGAAGCATTTCTTTCCCAGCATCCAGAATTTGAGTTAGTAAAGACGACAACGACACGTAAAGTTAAAGATAGTCGTCACTCCGCAACGTTAACCATTTTGCCGAGTGACTTTGACTCTGATGGCTTTTTTATTAGCAGCCTTAAGAAGGGACTATAATAAATTGATGAAAGTTGCTTATCAAACAGATATTGGTCACCAGCGCAAGCAGAATCAGGACCGCGTTAATATGTTTACTAATGATGATGGTAACCAGTTAATGGTTATTGCTGATGGAATCGGTGGTAATCGTAGTGGTGATATTGCGGCAGAACATACCGTGACCGTATTGGGAAATCGCTTTAAGGAAAATCCACCGCAAACACCGCTGGAGGGAATTCGCTGGTTTGCACGAGAGACACAGTTAATTAATAATCAAATTTTAACTCAGTCTAAGCGTAATGTTCAGTTACAGGGGATGGGAACCACGATGGTCGCTGCAATTGCATTTAAAAATGCTCTTGTCGTTGCTAATATTGGAGATAGTCGTGGTTACATTTTTCATCAGAACTTATTAACGCAAATAACTATTGATCATTCATTGGTAAATGAATTAGTGAAAACTGGGGATATTTCCGAAGATGAAGCTTTAAAATTACCGCAGAGTAATATTATTACCCGCGCAATTGGCATTTCACCTGACGCTCAAGTTGAAGTAAATCGCTTTGAACTAAACGAAGGCGATCAGTTATTAATGTGTTCTGATGGCTTGTTTAAGACCGTTGAAAAAGACCAGCTCATTGCTGTGCTCAAACAGCCGATTTCGTTGCAGGAAAAATGTACGAAATTAGTAGCAATGGCTAACGATGCTGGCAGTCCAGATAATATTACCGTTCTAATCGGAATTAATAGTGACCAGGAGGGCTAGGTATGAATCCTGGATATGAAATTGGTCACCGTTATCGGATAATTCGTTCGCTTGGTGAAGGTGGAATGGCGAATGTTTATTTGGCTCATGACATAGTATTAGACCGCGATGTTTCTGTAAAATTATTACGGCTTGATCTACGTGATGATCCAAATACTAAGCGACGTTTTCACCGGGAAGCAATGGCCGCAACCCAGCTTAATGACCCGCACATCGTCGGTATTTATGATGTTGGTGAAGACCATGGCTTGCAATATATGGTTATGCAATATGTAAAAGGCACCGACTTAAAGGCTTACATCAAGAAGCATTACCCTATTCCATTGCCGCAAGTTATTGATATTATGGAGCAAGTGCTTTCTGCTGTTGCAACTGCCCATGCTCACGGAATTATCCATCGTGACTTAAAACCGCAAAATATATTGATAGATGAAAATAAAAATATAAAGATTACAGACTTTGGAATTGCTGTAGCTGTATCGCAAGATTCTTTAACGCAAACTAATACCCTCATGGGGTCTGTCCATTATTTGTCTCCAGAACAAGCACGCGGAAGTATTGCAACAAAACAGTCTGATATTTATTCACTGGGAATTATCTTATTTGAATTGTTAACAGGTAAGGTTCCGTTCGAAGGCGAGACTGCTGTATCGATTGCACTTAAACATTTCCGCGAAGAAATTCCGTCAGTTCGTGAACAAAATAAGCAAATTCCCCAGTCGTTAGAAAATGTAATAATTAGAGCTACTGCTAAGGAACCGGCAAATAGGTATAATTCGGTTGCTGAAATGGCAGCAGACTTGAAAACGGCTTTAGCTCCAGAACGGGCAAATGAACCACGATTAAAACTCCACCAAGACGATAATGGTGAGACTAAAGTATTAGATATAAAAAGTTTAAAAAAAGATGATAATCGGTTTTCTGAAGTAAAGTCTAAGAAGCGAGCATCAACGAAACCAACAAAATCATGGTGGAAGAAATATGGGATTATCTGTGGTAGCATAGTCATTATAGCTGGACTGCTATTTGGTAGTTGGTGGTTTTTTATTCGCCAAGTGATTACTCCAGATGTTGAAGGAATGCCAGTTGTAAAAGCTGAACGTAAATTACACCGGCAAGATCTTCGGATTGGAAAAATTACGCGGATAAACAGTCAGACGGTTGATAAGAATCATGTTGTTAAAACCAGTCCTGGTGCTAGCCGTAAAACGCGTGTAAGTACGCCCATCAACCTAGTAGTAAGTGCGGGAGTAAAGCAGTGGCAGATGGCTGATTATGTTGGCGATGATTATTCGACAGTTGCAGCCAATTTGCAACGAAAGGGTTTTCAAGTCCATAAAGAAAATATCTATTCAGATGATGTAGATAAAGGACAAATTATTAAACAAAACCATAAAAAGGGATCGATTATTAAGACGGCTTCCGATACAGTTGTATTTCAGGTTAGCGCTGGTAAGGAACCAATTAAAATCCCTAGTTTTAAAAATCAAGATATCAGTGCCGTTCAGCAATTTGCTAATAAAAATAAGCTGCAGTTAACGACACAAGAGAAAAAGTCAAAAACAATTGCAACTAATCATGTAATTAGTCAAACCCCACGTGCGGGGTCAACCTTAAACCATGGTGATACGCTTACGGTTTCAATTGCTAATTCTGGCAATCAGACAAAAACGACAAATATTCAGATTAATATTCCGTTTGATGGGAATGGTGGTCAGCTTGAAAATCGGGTTCAAGTATATATCCGTGATGCTAACCATAACTTAACAATGGAATACCAAGATATTACAATCAACCAAGAAACTACGATCAATGTACCATTTACACTTAAGCAGGGACAAACTGGCGCTTATCGGGTTGTGCGTAATGGTCGAACAATTATGAGTGCAACAAATATTACAGGATAATGGAGGTGCAGCTTGAAAACGGGAATCATTCAACAATCATTAAGTGGATTTTATGATATCTTCGCAGATGGCAAGATTTATAGGACAAGGGCACGCGGTAATTTTCGGCAGCGGAAAATAAAACCGGTGGTTGGTGACCATGTTGAATTTAGTGCAGAGAACCAGCAGGAAGGTTACTTGCTAAAAATTCTGCCTCGTCGTAATCAATTGGTAAGACCACCGGTTGCTAATGTTGATATGGCAGTGGTAGTTACATCAGCAAAAGAACCGGCTTTTTCTGCTAATTTATTGGACCGGCAATTAATTGCTTTAGAAGCACAAAAAGTTGAACCGGTGATTTATTTCTCAAAGACTGATTTATTAAGTGAAGAGGAATATCAGCAGCTTTTACCAATAATTGAAGGGTATCAAAAAATAGGTTATCAGGTTTTTGCTAACCCCAACCCTTTTGAGCCTCACCAATTGTTATCACTGATGTCGTGCTTAAAAGGCAAAATTGTAACGATGATGGGTCAAACTGGCGCTGGTAAATCAACCTTGCTTAACCACTTAGCACCACAGCTTGAACTTGCAACTGGTGAGATTTCACAAGCCCTGCAACGGGGACGTCATACTACTCGCAAGGTCAGCCTGTTAGATGTTAATGGTGCATTGATTGCTGATACACCTGGTTTTTCATCATATGAAACTTTTGATATGACTGTTAATGATTTGCCGTTTTTATTTCCTGAAATGGCACGTCTTGCTTCAAATTGCAAGTTTCGTGGCTGTCTTCATTTAAAAGAACCACAATGTGCTGTGAAGGAAGCATTAAACAATGGTATAATCATGAAGAGTCGGTATGATGATTACGTTCAGTTCCACGAATTGATTGCTAATCAGAAACCAAATTATAAGAAATGAGGGAATTAGGATGATTAAAGTTGCACCATCAATTTTAAGTGCAGATTATGTCAATTTACAAAAAGATATTGAAAAGGTTGATAAGGCTGGTGCACAATACTTGCACATCGACGTAATGGACGGTACATTTGTTCCAAGTATCTCCTATGGGCCTGGCTTCGTTAAGGCAATTCGTCCAATTACGAAGATGGTTTTGGATGTTCACTTGATGGTTGAACAACCAGAACATATTTTGCCAATGTTTATTGATGCCGGTGCTGATATTATTGGTGTTCAAGTTGAAGCTACTCAGCACATTCACCGGGCCCTTCAAATTATTAAAAACGGTGGTGTAAAAGCTGAAGTTGTTATTAATCCAGGGACGCCAGTTGCAATGATTGAACCGGTATTACACATGGTAGATCAAGTATTGGTTATGACTGTTAATCCTGGTTTTGGTGGCCAAAAGTTCCTACCAGAGACTGTTGACAAGATTGCACAATTAAACGCAATTAAAGAAGAAAAGGGTTATAACTTTGATATCGAAGTTGATGGGGGAGTTAACGACAAGACGGTTGCTGATTGTTACAAAGCTGGCGCAACAGTTGCCGTAGCTGGTTCATATGTCTTTAATGCTGAAGATCCTGCAGAACGCATTAAGGCGCTTGAAGACGCTACAAAGTAATTTAGCTAAGGGGCTGGGAAAAGCAAAAGTTTTTCTCAGCCTTTAGCTCTTTTGTAAACAAATATTCAAAATAACGTGGAATTATAAACTAGCATCTACGTCGTTAACGTGCTAATTTCCGCGTTTTTAATTTTACGAGGTTAAAATGAGAGTAAATGTACTTGTGGGTGGACCGCTTGCGATGGTTCCGACTAATCTAATTAAAGAGCGGGCAAATGAGAAATGGGTAGGTGTAGATCGGGGAGCAGTCACCCTTTTGAAGATGGGAATAATTCCAGCCATTGCTGTCGGTGATTTTGATTCAATCACTGATATGGAATTGCAAGGATTAGAGGATGCACTTTATCAAGTAAAAGTTTACCCGCCGGAAAAAGACTATACCGATACTCAATTGGGAATACGATTTGCGACTCAAGGTAACGTTCCAGATGAAATAGACGTTTTTGGCGCAACTGGCGGACGCTTAGACCACCTATTAGCAAACTTGTTTTTACCACTACAAGCTGAATTTAAACCATACTTAACACGGATAAAAATAATTGACCGGCAAAATGTGATGGCCTATTATCTTCCTGGGGCACATACAATTACTCACCTAAAAGGGAAAAAATATTTAGCTTTTGTTAACTTGACCCCCGTAAAGAGACTGACTTTACTAGATGAAAAATACCCATTATTAGACTGGGACAGTGAAATTCCGTTTTCATGGACTAGTAATGAATTTACGGCCAAAGAAAATCATTTTTCATTTCAAAAGGGGATCGTTGCCGTAATCCAGTGCAGTGATCCGCTAAAAATCGGCAATTAGGAGAATAAAATGCCTGTCAAGGAAAATTACTTGAAAGAAAAATCTTGCATTGTGGCGGTGCCTATGGTAGATTAATTAGGTGAGTTATATCGCAGTTTTGCGTAAACGAAAAAATATGAAACAAAGAGGAGGGTACCACCAATGGCTAAAGATTTTATCAACGGTAAACGGACGCAATTTGGTAACAAGCGTTCCCACGCCCTTAACTCAAGTCGGCGTAGCTGGAAGCCTAACTTGCAAAAGGTAACCATTTTAGTTAATGGTAAGCCTAAGAAGGTATACGTTTCAGCACGTACACTGAAGTCAGGTAAAGTGACTCGGGTTTAATTAAAAATGATGCCGTCCAGTTGGGCGGCTTATTTTTATATTAATATAATTAACCCCCTTGATCACTTTGAGAAATATGCGGAGGTTACTTTTTTACTGAAATATGCTATGGTATGATGGTATTGATTTAATTGTGAGCTTTATTAAAATTATCTTTATAAAGTTCAGTAATAACACAGTGGATATTTTTAACACTGGTATTTTATAAGGAGGCCATGACGATGGCAGTAAAAATCAAAACTAAGTCAGGGACAATTGACATTGATAACGATGTTATTTCATCAGTTGTTGGTGGTGCTGCTACTGATAACTACGGTGTTGTTGGAATGGCAAGTCGAAACCCGTTGCGGGATGGAGTAAATCAAATTCTTCGTCGTGAAAATTTTGCTCGCGGAGTTGTTGTTCGACAACAAGATAATGGCGTAGCAGTTGATGTTAATATTATCGTTGGCTATGGCACTAAAATTTCAGAAGTATCAAAGAGTGTCCAAGCAAAAGTAAAATATAATCTTGAAACAATGCTCGGTATCACGGCTAACTCAGTAAATGTATGTGTCCAAGGTGTACGGACACTAGAAGATTAAAAGAGCATTGGGGAGGAATTTCGAATTGGCTGTAACAAAAATTACGAACCTTGAGTTTGGCAAGATGGTCCAAGCGGCCGCAGATAAGCTTGGCAAAAATGCCGAATTTATTAATTCATTAAATGTTTTTCCGGTTCCAGATGGTGATACGGGGACAAATATGACTTCTTCAATGGCTAGTGGTGCTAAGTATGAGCGTAACGAAACTAGCAAGAAGGTAGGTGACCTTAGTGCAGCCTTAGCTAAGGGCTTACTAATGGGGGCACGTGGTAATTCAGGTGTTATCCTATCGCAGATTTTTCGGGGCTTTGCAAAGGCAACGGCTGGGATGGAAGTCCTATCTGCTGCAGATTTTGTTAATGCATACGCAAATGGTGCTAAGACTGCTTATAAGGCGGTGATGAAGCCAACTGAAGGGACTATTCTGACAGTTGTTCGTGAATCTGCCCAAGAGGGTTTAAATAAGATCAAAGAAACTGACGATCTTGTTGAAATTATGCATGCAATCTATGAGGCAAGTGAAAAGGCGCTGAAAAAGACCCCTGAACTTTTACCGGTCTTAAAAGAAGTAGGAGTTGTTGATTCTGGTGGACAAGGGTTAGTATTTGTCCTGCGTGCATTTGATGAGGCTTTAAGCGGGCGAGTAGATAAGAGTGAAGACTACAAACCAGATAATGCTGAGATTGATGAGATGGTCCATGCAATGGATCATCAAAGCGTCCAAGGTAAGCTTAATCCAGAAGATATTAAATATACCTACTGTACCCAAATGTTAGTGCGGATTGGTAAAGGTAAGCAGGTTACCCAAAAGTTTGATTACGATACTTTTTATAACTATTTAGCTGATCTTGGTGACAGTCTTCTTGTCTTAAATGATGACCAAGTTGTCCGCGTTCATGTGCATACGGAACATCCAGGTAAAGTATTATCGTGGGGACAACAGTTTGGTGACTTACAGACAATCGAAATTCATAATATGGTTTGGCAACAAGAAGAAATCATGGAAAATGATGAAGATAATGCTAAAGATGAATCGCCAATTGAAAAAGCTAAAGCAGCTGCTGAAGCAAAGAAAGAGATTAAAACTGCTGTTATCGCAGTAGCGTCTGGTGAGGGGATTGCTAAGTTATTAAAGAGCCTTGGTGTTACTCATATCATTACGGGTGGTCAAACGATGAATCCAAGTACCCAAGATATTTTAGAGGCAATTAATAATAGTGGTGCCAAACAGGCATTAGTACTTCCTAATAACGGAAATATCTTTATGACGGCAGAACAGGCTGCTGATGTGGCGGATATCCCTACCAAGATTGTCCATAGCAAGACGATTGCTCAAGCTATGAGCGCATTGCTAGAATATAATCCAGAGGCAACTTTAGATGAGAATCAAGCCAATATGGAAGGAAACCTAGACACGGTTGCCAGTGGGGCTGTTACCAATGCAGTTCGGGATACGACAATTGATGGCCGTGAAATAAAGAAAGACGACTATATGGGGATTGTCGACGGTAAAATTGTTGACACAGATCCTAACTTAAAAGAAGCAGCTATAAAAATGGTTAAGGCAATGCTTGATGAAGACAGTGAAATTGTAACGATTTTATTTGGTGCTGATGGTGACCAAGCAACTGCTGATGCAATTAAAGCTGCAGTTGAAGAAGTAGATGATGAATTAGATATTCAAATTTATGATGGTGGTCAACCAGTTTATCCATACTTAATTTCTGTTGAATAAGATGTTACCAATAGATTAATTAAAGCAAAAGAGCAACACTAGCTAGCAAATTATAATGCGGACGGTTTAGTGTTTGTATTTAGCCTTGAGTCTGGTAGTTTCTTCATAATGAAAAAGAGGCTGAGAAAAAACTTCTTTGTTTTTTCCCGGCCTCATTTTTAACTATTAGCTGTATGTATAAAGAGGTGAGAGGAAGTGCGGAGCTTAACGGATTCGGTTGCCGCCTTGAAGGGTGTTGGGCCTAAAAGGGTATCTGATCTTGCAACCTTGGGAATCGATACAATTGAAGATCTGTTAACTTATTATCCGACCCGTTATAATGACTTTACACCTACTGATATTGCAGGTGCAAAAGACAAACAAAAAATTACATTGCAGGGGATTGTTGTTTCTGAACCCCTATTAACTCGCTATGGCTATCGGCGAAATCGCCTTAGCTTTCGGGTACAGGTAGGGCAGGAAGTAATTATGGCTACTTTTTTTAATCAACCCTACATAAAGAAACAGGTGGCGATTAACCAGCAAGTAACGCTGATGGGTAAATGGGATGCTCCTCGCCGGCAAATAACCGCCAACAAGCTAATTAAAGAGCAAGCTGATAGCCGTAATGAGTTTGGTGCAGTCTATTCAGTTAATAAGCATATCCGACAAAATATTTTACAAAGTTTTATTCGGCAAGCTTATGAAGAATACGGTAATATAATCCCAACTTATCTGCCAGAAACGCTGCGGCACCGCTATCGGCTTATGGATCGGCGCCAAATGATTAAGGAGATTCACTTCCCACAAAATCAAGCAACCGCCAAAGCTGCTCGGCGCACCGCTGCTTATGAGGAGTTTTTTCTCTTTCAATTACGTTTACAGGCTATTCGGCGGGCCCACCGCCAGGAAAATGGTAATCGTATTTTATACCATAATGATGAGTTAAAAGAATTTATTGCGGGTTTACCATTTGAGCTAACTAATGCCCAAAAGAAAGTTGTTAATGAAATCTGTCGGGACATGCGGCAGCCATACCAAATGAATCGTTTGCTTCAAGGGGATGTTGGGTCTGGAAAGACGGTTGTCGCCGCGATTGCAATTTATGCAGCAGTAACTGCAGGTTATCAAGCGGCGTTGATGGCCCCCACAGAAATTTTAGCAGCTCAGCATGCTGAAAAATTATCACGTGTTTTTGAAGGAACTCATGTCCATGTTGCACTTTTAACTGGTTCGCTTACTGCAAAACAGCACCAGAGCTTAGTAACCGCCATGAAACGTGGTGATGTAAACTTAATAATTGGCACCCATGCTTTGATTCAAGATGATGTTGAATATGCTAACCTAGGCTTAGTAATAACTGATGAGCAGCACCGTTTTGGCGTTAATCAACGTCAACGGCTTCGGGAAAAGGGGGAGCACCCAGATGTTTTAGCGATGACAGCTACCCCAATTCCCCGCACTCTGGCGATTACTAATTATGGAGAAATGGATGTTTCCGTCATTGACCAACTACCGGCAGGACGAAAACCAATTCAAACTCAATGGCTAAAGTCTAACCAGCATGCTGAAGCTATTCACTTTTTGCGGGATCAATTAAAAAATGGTGCGCAAGCTTATATTGTTAGTCCATTAATTGAGGAGTCTGCGGCCTTAGATGTTCAAAATGCAACCGCCCTTTTTCAGCAATTGTCAGCCGATTTACAGCCTGACTATAAGGTCGGCTTATTGCATGGACGAATGGGGACAGATGAAAAAGATACCACGATGCAACAATTTAAGGCTGGCGATCTCCAGGTTCTTGTTGCAACAACGGTTATTGAAGTAGGGGTTGATAATCCCAATGCGACAGTGATGGTTATTTATGATGCTGATCGCTTTGGACTGGCCCAGCTTCACCAATTGCGCGGGCGAGTAGGACGAGGAGATCGTCAGAGCTATTGCTTGCTAATTGCTGATCCTAAGACTGACGAAGGTAAAGCACGCATGAAAACAATGGTTGCCACGAATGATGGATTTAAAGTAGCAGAACAAGACTTAAAACTGCGTGGTTCTGGTGATATTTTAGGTAAAAAGCAATCAGGGATGCCAGAATTTAAAGTGGGAGATCCGATTGCTGATTTAAAAATGCTCCAAATAGCACGATCTGATGCTGGTAACCTATTAGCAACGCCTAACTGGGATGATGTTGATGAAAACCAACCGCTTGTGTTGTATCTTAAACGACATGAACTAGAAACACACTTTGATTGAAAGGAAGAATATATTATGAAAATTGCAGTTGACGCAATGGGTGGCGACAATGCGCCGCAAGTAATCATTGAAGGGGTTGAACAGGCTCGTGACCTTTATCCAGACCTTGAATTTGACCTCTATGGTGATTTAGAAAAGGTTAAGCCCCTCATAAAGAATAATGATCGGTTAAACGTCATTGCCACTACAGAAGAGATTACTATGGGAGAAGAACCTGTTCGAGCTATTCGCCGCAAAAAAGATTCTTCGATTGTTCGAGCAGCAGCTGCCGTTAAAGAAGGAAATGCAGATGCCTTTTTCTCAGCAGGGAATACCGGGGCAATTTTGGCGGCCGGGCTTTTTATTGTTGGTCGAATCAAAGGGATCGATCGTCCAGGATTGACCAGTATTTTACCGATTGCCAAGCCAGAATCATCTCGTCACAACTTTGTCTATTTAGATACAGGTGCAAATGCAGAAAGTAAAGAAAAAAATCTCGAACAGTATGCATACCTTGGTAAATTCTACGCTGAAAATGTACTAGGGGTCGCTAATCCGCGAATTGCACTATTGAATAATGGAGCCGAAGAAGATAAGGGCGATAAATTACATAAAGATGTTTGGAAGATCCTTAACGGAAAAGATGATTTAAATTTTATCGGTAATATCGAAGCGGGAGACTTGTTATTTGGCAAAGCTGATGTTGTTGTAAGCGACGGTTGGACAGCTAATGCAGCGTTAAAGGCAACTGAAGGAACGGCGAAGATGATGATGACCTTGATTAAGCATGGAATCCTTCATGGGGGGTTACGTGCTAAGTTAGGCTATTTAATGTTAAAACCGACGTTCCACCAAATTGGACAAAAGATGAGTGCTTCTACATATGGTGGAGCTGTCTTATTGGGCTTGAAAGCTCCCGTGGTAAAAACACACGGTTCATCAGATGCAATAGCAGTAAAAAATACTATTAGTCAAATTAGGACGATGCTTAAAACCGGTGTAATTGAAAAAACAGTCGAATTTTTTGATGATTCTACAAATCTAGACAATTCGGCAAAAAACGAATAGAATAAATAGCGAACTAGTAAAGAGAGGTTAATAATGATGGCTGATAATAAGAAAAAAGAAATCTTTAATAAGGTTTCAGAAATCGTTGCCGATCATTTTGATGTTGATCGGGCCAAAATTACTGATGATTTAAATTTAAAAACAGATTTAGATGCTGATTCAATCGATTTTGTTGAATTTGTGCTCGAATTAGAGGATACTTTTGGCGAAGAAATTGATGATGAAGATGCTGAAAAGCTCAGCACAATTGGTGAAGTAGTTGACTATATTGCTGAACATACTGCGAATTAGCAGCTAGCTCAAGTGATAATTGGTTAAAGAAGACCCAGAATATTGAGAGATCAATGTTCTGGGTTTTAATAACTCCTTAATATTCATTAATTTTCTCTGCGGAAACGCAGGTTGTCTAGTATAATAGGCGGTAGACATTTTATTAGTATTTAGTCAATAATGAAAGGAATTTTTTATGATCGAAGAATTACAAGACTACCTGGCCAAGGAATTTAATATTCATTTTGATAATCCATCCTTATTAGCTGAAGCTTTTACACAAGCTTCATATGTAAATGAACATCCGAACCAAGGATTAAAGTTTTACGAACGGATTGAATTTCTTGGCGATGCCGTGTTGGAACTGATCGTTTCAGAATACATCTACAAGCGTTTTCCAGAATTACCGCAAGGAAAACTTACTCGTTTAAGAGCAGCAATGGTTTGCGAAGATAGCTTTTCAAAATTTGCTAAAGAATGTCATTTTGACCAATATATTCGGCTTGGTCATGGTGAAGAGATGGCTGGCGCGCGACAACGTCCCGGTCTTCTTTGTGATATTTTTGAATCCTTCATTGGTGCCTTATACTTAGACCAAGGGCGTCCTGCGGTTGAAAAGTTTGTTCAACGAATTATTTTCCCGAAGCTTGATATGGGCTGGTTTGATCACGCAGTTGATGCCAAGACTAGTCTCCAAGAATTTTTGCAACGTGATGGAGATATTGATATCGAATATCACTTGTTAAAAGAAAGCGGAACGGAGAACGATCCCGAGTTTAATGTAAATGTTACGGCTAATGGGAAGGTCATTGGTGAAGGTACGGGGTCCTCAAAGAAACATGCAGAAATGCAAGCTGCCCAACAAGCACTTGATAAGCTGCGTAATAAAAATAAATAGTAAGTAGGAATAACTGATGCAATTATTGTCATTAACTTTAGATGGGTTTAAATCGTTTGCCCAAAAAACAACAATTAAATTTGAGCCTGGAATGACGGGGATTGTTGGTCCTAACGGTAGTGGAAAAAGTAATATTATCGAGGCAATCCAGTGGGTGATGGGTGAACAATCCGCGCATCACCTACGTGGAGACAGGATGGCTGACGTTATTTTTAATGGGTCATCAGATCGTAAGCCGCTTAATCGTGCACTGGTTTCAATAACTCTTGATAATAGTGATCATTATCTTGCTAGTGATTTTACGGAATTAACGATTACGCGGAAAATCTACCGCAATGGTGATAGCGAGTATTTACTTAACAATCAGCACGTTCGCTTAAAGGATATTACTGATTTATTTATTGATTCCGGATTAGGACGTGAGTCGTTCTCAATTATCTCTCAGGGTCGGATTGAAGAAATTTTTAATGGAAAATCAGCGGACCGGCGGGGAATTATTGAAACTGTTGCCGGAGTTGCTAAGTATAAAAAGAATAAAGAAACTGCAGAAAAGCGGTTAGCAACGACGATGGAAAACCTTAACAGGGTGAATGACATTATTAGTGAGCTGGAAAAGCAAATCGAGCCATTAGAAGAACAAAGTGCAATCGCGCAGGACTATTTAGAACAAAAAAAGCAATTTGATGTTTTAGATTGGACTCAAACTGTGCGTCATTACGACAATTATCACCAAAAGTTAGTCAGTTTAGGGGATAAGCTAAAACAAGCAAATGCGATGGTTGACGATTACAAGCGTCAAGCAGATCGGGATAGTCAACAATTAGATAAGCTCAAACAGCAGCGGCGTGAATTAGCGGCGACAAAGGACCGTTTACAGGCAATAATCCTTAATCAGACCGAGGCGATTGCTAAGCTTCAAAGCCAACAGTCGGTTTCGAGTGTACGTCGTGAACAGCGCGAAAACGAACGCCAACGGCTTAACGGACAACAAGAAGAAATAAATACACAACTCCAAAAGCTTAAAAAGCAGCAAATAGAAGTACAAGCGCAGATTGATAAGCAGCAAACAGCAATTAAGAACCATCAAGACGAACTTGCGACTGCTAAAAAGATGAGCAGCAGTGAACGAATTGCCAAATTGAATCAAGAAGTAGATGAGTTGCGAAATCAACAAGTTGACTTAATGCAACAAATTACAACAATTCATAATCAACAGTCTTTCCTATCTCGGAATCATGAGCAAGCAGTTGTTTTACAGCAGCAAAGCAATGCCGAAATGACGACGGCCAAAGATGAATTAGAAAAGACACGCCAGCAATATAGTGCAAGTGAAGTCGCAGCCACAAAATTGCATGAAGCAGTTATTGCTGCTGAAGAAAAATTAAAACAAGCGCAACGCCGGCACGATACATTAGCGCAACAATACCAAAGCAAACAACGAAAATGGTATCAATCATTAGGTGATGTTCGGTCACTTAAATCGCGGATTAATGCCTATAAGTCGATGGCCGATGAATATAGCGGCTATTATCGGGGAGTACAAAGCGTCCTTCGCCAACGGGAGCAATTTCCAGGATTAGCAGGGGCTGTTAGTGAGTTGTTGGAAGTACCTGCTAATTACACGATTGCCGTTGAAACAGTACTGGGGAGCCAATTACAGCAACTAGTTGTTGATCGGCAAGTCACTGCCAAAAAGATAATTAACTTTTTGATAAAAACACGGGCAGGCCGAGTAACAATCTTACCGCTTGACACCCTTAATCAGCGTCGTCCGTTGAATATTTGGCAACAATTAAACGAATTACCGGGATTTTTAGGGCGGGCAACGGACCTTATTAATTATGATCCGCAATTTCAAATAATTGCTGACCATTTGTTAGGGACAACGGTAATCGCCGACACCCTTGATCATGCTGCCACAATTGCTAAGGCCGGCCGGCACCTAATCCGCGTTGTTACCCTTGATGGACAACTAATCAATGCTAGCGGAGCGATGACTGGTGGAGCAACTAAAAATCAGCGCGCAGGTTTGTTAAGTCAAAGACAGATGGCAAAACAATTAGAAAATGAGTTAATTAAACAACAGCAACTTGCAAGTACGCTAGAACAAGAGGTTGCTAAATTGCAACATGCACAGCAAGCAAATGATCAAGTTATTGCTGACTATCAACAACAATTACATGAGCAGCAAACCGCCCTTCATGAGGCGCAAAGCAACTGTCGGCTTATCTCAAGCAAGCAAGAGACATTGACTAACCGAGTTAAGACGTTAGAATTGCAAGCTCAACAACAGGGAACCCAGTATCAGGATTATGAGACGCAAGCACATGATAATGAAGTACGAGAAAAACAAACTCATCAAGCTTTAGAGGATACCAAAGCTAAAATTAAAACAATCCTTATACAAATTGATGAGTTACAAAATAGTGAATCTGCTCAGGCTGAACAGCTGGCCCAAATGCAACAATGGCTGGCAGTTGCCGAAGAACGGCTGCAACAATCTCTTCGACAAAAGAAAGATTATCAGCAACAAATGCGGGCTGCCCAATCCTCACTTCAAATAGTAGTCGCAGACTTGGCCCGCTTAACGCACGAGTCAAAAAATCAGTCGACAAGCGAGGAATCGACTCAATCAGCGCTTAACGCGGCAAATCAAGAGCAAGAGAAGGCTAAACGGCAATTAACTGATAATGGGATCAGTCTTGACCAGCTTGAACAACGTCTTTCCAAAGCGGAAGCACACCATGATCGGTTACAAGAATTGCAACGCGCAGCTCTGGACGATCGAAACAGTTTGAATGAAGAACGTGTAAAGTGTGAAGCAATGATCGACCAATGCCTTAACCGCTTAACTGATCAGTATTCAATGACAATTGATGAAGCGCGTAAGCAAATGAGTTCACTTGATGATGAGACTTTACACACGCGGCTGAAGTTGTTGAAACGGGGACTCGATGATTTGGGGCAAGTAAATACCGGGGCGATTGAGGAATATGAACGTGTCCGTGAACGGTATGATTTTCTAAAGGGACAACAAGATGACCTTTTAGCTTCACGAAGCCAGCTTAATCAAACAATGGGGGAGATGGATGCACAAGTAAAAGAACGGTTTATCAATACCTTTAACCAAGTTTCAGCAAAATTTGATGAAACGTTCCAACAAATTTTTACTGGTGGTCATGCTAAACTAGTATTGACTGATCCTCATGACCTATTAACCACCGGGGTTGATATTATGGCCCAGCCACCAGGCAAGAAGAATCAGCACTTATCCTTACTATCAGGTGGTGAACGGGCTTTAACCGCCATTACGCTTTTATTTGCGATCCTTAAAGTTCGACCAGTACCGTTTGCTATTCTTGACGAACCGGAAGCAGCCCTTGATGAGGTAAATGTGCAGCGATTTGCAAACTACCTTAATCAGTTTGGGACAACGGGACCGCAATTCATTGTGATAACCCACCGTAAGGGTACAATGATGGGCGCTGATGTTCTGTACGGGGTAACCATGCAAGAATCTGGAGTATCAAAGATGGTTTCAGTCGATGTCGTGGATACCCTCAAAGAAGATAACGATTAATTTTTATTAGGAGGCATCAATATGGGATTATTTGATATTTTCCGTCGCCATAAGAAAAAAGAAGAACAAGTTACTAATGAAGCTAGCGCTGATGCACATTCTGCGACACCGGCAAGCGAGAGTGAACTAGCAAGTACAGCATCGTCAGTACCAGAAAGCGATCAGCCAGCATCTTCTGCTGAAAGTGAAGTGAAGGTGCCGGTAAATATTCCACCAGCGGTGAGTCGGGAAGAAAAAATCAATGCTGATGGCACCCATGAGGTAATTCATGATGGAATTGAAAATGGCATTGGCGAAAGCGAAAGTAAGCCCGTTAAATCTTCAGCCGATTCAACAATCGCTGAGCAATCAGAAACGGAAAATGATGACCAGATAACAACCGTGGCAAAAAGCTCTAGCAGTATTAATGAGGAAGAAGTAACTGAGGATGAAAAGCCAGCAGCTACCCCAGCTACTAATGCTCAAAATGATGAACCTGCTGCAAATACAGTGGCGTTAAACGATCAGCCTGCAACTGTTGAAGATAATCAGTCAGCAACACCAACGAGTGATGAATCAGCTACCGCAGCAAAAGATGAAACCACAGAAAAATACGACCGTGGCTTGGAAAAATCACGGTCAGGGTTTGGCGCCCGCCTAAATAAATTTTTAGCTAATTTCCGTCATGTGGATGAAGACTTTTTTGATGATCTTGAAGATATGCTAATTGAGTCTGATGTTGGCTATGATATGGCAATGAAACTTAGTGATGAGTTGCGTGAAGAAGTTAAATTGCAGAATGCCAAGAACAAGCAAGACGTTTCCAACGTTATTATTGAAAAAATGGTTGACCTTTACGACGAAGCTGGTCAAGATGAGAATCCTGATTTAACAATGGCAACGCAAGGTCCGACCGTTATTATGTTTGTTGGGGTTAATGGTGCCGGAAAGACCACCACAATTGGTAAAATGGCGGCATTATTTAAGAAGCAAGGAAAGAAAGTTCTTCTGGCAGCTGCTGATACCTTCCGGGCTGGTGCTACTGAACAATTGGATGTCTGGGCGCAACGCGATGGTGTTGATATTGTTACGGGACCGGAAAATGGCGATCCAGCAGCAGTGGTCTTTGATGCAGTTAAGAAAGCTAAAGATGAAGATTATGACGTTTTGTTTGTTGATACGGCAGGACGGTTGCAAAATAAAGTTAACCTAATGAATGAGCTTGCCAAAATGAAGCGGATTCTTACGCGTGAAATACCATCGGCTCCTCATGAAGTTTTGTTAGTCCTCGATGCAACGACTGGTCAAAATGCCCTTAATCAGGCAAAATTGTTCAAGGAAAGTACTGATGTTACGGGAATTGTACTGACTAAACTTGATGGAACTGCCCGAGGAGGAATTGTTCTTGCAATCCGTAACGAACTACACTTGCCAGTTAAGTATGTTGGGCTAGGAGAAAAGGTTGATGACTTGCAGAAATTTGATGCTAGTGACTTCGTCTATGGCTTATTCAAGGGACTTGTCGAAGTAGACTAAGTAGGTGGTTAGATGGAAATTGAAAAGAACTACCGAATAAATTCGCTATTTGAGTTTTATCAACCATTATTGACGAAAAAACAAAATGATTATCTAGAGCTTTATTATGGTGATGATTATTCACTGGGTGAGATTGCAGAAAACTTTAATGTTAGTCGTCAAGCAGTCTACGATAATATAAAGCGTACGGAAAGTATCTTAGAAGATTATGAAGCTAAATTGCATCTATATGCTGAATTTCAAGTTCGAAATCAGCAGGCGGATCGGATTCAACGATACGTTCATGAAAACTATCCGAATGATCAAACCTTAAATCATTTAGTAAATCATTTGGAAAGCTTGGAGGAAGAATAAATGGCATTTGAAGGTTTAACAGATCGTCTGCAAAAGGCGATGGAAAAATTACGGCGAAAGCCAAAAGTTACTGAAGCAGATCTTCGGGAGACAATGCGTGAAATCCGCCTTGCCCTTTTGGAAGCCGACGTTAACTTTAAAGTTGTTAAGGACTTTGTAAAAACGGTTCGTGAAAAAGCTGCTGGTGCGGAAGTCTTAAAGGGACTAAATCCTGCCCAACAGATTGTTAAAATTGTTAATGAAGAATTAACTAAATTAATGGGGGAAGAAGCAGTTCCTCTTAATAAAGCTCCCCATATTCCAACCGTTATTATGATGGTTGGTCTTCAAGGTGCTGGTAAAACAACGACTGCTGGTAAGTTAGCATTACGGTTAAAAAACGAAAATCATGCGCGGCCAATGTTTATTGCGGCCGATGTGTACCGTCCAGCTGCGATTACCCAGTTACAACAAGTAGCTGACCAAATTGATGTTCCTGTTTTTGAAAAGGGAACCGATGTTGATCCAGTTGAGATTGTTCGTGAAGGGATGGAGGTTGCCAAGCAAAATCATAATGATTACGTCATTATCGATACAGCGGGGCGTCTACAAATTGATGAGCAATTAATGGATGAGCTGGCAAATATTAAAAAACTCGTTGAACCAAATGAAATTTTGCTGGTTATTGATTCAATGACGGGACAAAATGCTGTTAATACCGCGCAAGGATTTGACGATAAGTTAGATATCACCGGGGTTGTTTTAACTAAGTTAGATGGTGACACCCGTGGCGGGGCTGCCATGTCAATTCGTGCTGTTACCGGTAAGCCGATTAAATTTGTCGGTGAAGGTGAAAAAATGGAAGACCTCGATGTTTTCCACCCGGATCGAATGGCATCACGAATTCTCGGCATGGGCGATATGATGACGCTGATTGAAAAGGCTCAAAAGAATTTCGATGAAGAACAAGCCCAAGAAACCATGGATAAGATGCGTGAAAATACGTTTGATTATAATGATTTCTTAGCCCAAATGGACCAGGTCACTAAGATGGGGCCACTTGAAAATATTTTAAAAATGATGCCAGGAATGGCTAATAATCCGGCGTTAAAGAATATTAACCTTGATCCGAAGCAATTTGCGCATATTCGGGCAATTGTCCTTTCAATGACTCCAGAAGAACGTGAGAATCCTGACTTGATGAATCCAAGCCGCCGTCGTCGATTAGCAGCTGGTGCAGGACGGCCAATTGTTGAAGTTAACCGAATGATTAAACAATTTAATCAAATGCGGAAGATGATGAAGCAGGTAACAAATGGTAACCTCAACGGAATGCAGAATATGTTTGGCGGTCAGATGCCGGGTGGCAAAATGGGTCAAATGGCGATGAATAGGATGGCGCGAAAGATGAAAAAAGATAAGCAAAAGCGAATTAAAAAACTGCGTAAACTACGCAAAAAGAAATAATTTTGAGAAAATTTAAGCCTGTCAAGAAAAAATACTTTACATTCTATTTGAACACTGGTATATTATTATCTGTTAAAAGAAATCAGGGAGGTGCAAAGAATGTCTGTTAAAATTCGTTTAAAGCGTATGGGTTCAAAGAAGCGTCCATTTTACCGGATCGTTGTAGCTGACTCACGTGCTCCACGTGATGGTCGTTTTATTACTGCTGTTGGTACTTACAACCCATTGACTACTCCTAAAGAAGTCAAGTTTGATGAAGACGCTGTTATGGAATGGTTACAAAAGGGTGCTCAACCTTCAGATACTGTTCGTAACATGCTTCAAGCAGCTGGCGTTATGAAGAAGTACCACGAAGCTAAGTACGCAAAGAAGTAGTGATAGTTAATCATGGCTGAGACAAATGTAGAGTCGTTAATTCGTAGTTTAGTGACCCCGCTATTAAAATATCCGCAAGCATTGTCAATTTCTCAGAATAATGATGGACGTTATCATCATTACATAATCAGTGTCGACCAGAGTGATGTTGGTCGCTTGATTGGTCGGCAGGGACATGTTGCAGCGGCATTGCGGACGGTAGTCGAGGGTGCTCAATCTCGACGGGCTAACTCTAAGCGCGTCCGGTTATTGATTAATGACCATCGTCACTAAATTTAAAACTCCCACACTAATCTGTGGGGGTTTTTGTCTTTTTTGGAGGAAAAAATGAAATATTATAATGTCGGTAAAATTGTAAATACGCATGGCGTTCGTGGTGAAGTGCGGGTTCTCGCAACGACTGACTTTATCAATGAACGTTTTGCACCGGGAACCACCTTATACTTGCAAGAGGAAAAAGAACCCCTTGCACTAGAAATCGAGAAAGCGCGTCAACACAAGGGCTTTATTTTAGTGAAGTTTAGGGGCTACGACAATATTAATGATGTTGAAAAATTTCGCGATCATGAATTAATGGTGAGTGCAGAAGATCAGCAACCACTAGAAGATGGTCAATATTATTATCACCAAATTATTGGCCTAAATGTTGAAACAATGGATGGCCAACAGCTAGGCAAAATTAAAGAAATCTTGTCCCCCGGCGCTAATGATGTTTGGGTTGTTGAGCGCCCAGATAAAAATGATTTATTATTGCCAGTGATTGATGATGTTATTAAGGATGTTGACCTTGCTGCGAAAGTGGTCAAAGTGGAATTGATGGAGGGACTGGAATAATGCGAATTGACATTTTAAGTTTATTCCCTAATATGTTTCAAGCTACTCTTGGCGAGTCAATTATTGGTAAAGCACAGGATAATGGCTTTTTAGATATTAATGTAACTGATTTTCGCCAGTATACTACCGATAAACACAATCATGTTGATGATGCGCCATTTGGTGGTGGTGCGGGGATGCTATTACAGGCACAGCCAATATTTGACGCCATGGCCGCTGTTGAGGAACAAACGAAAGGGCAATATTCTAAAGGGCGCGTGATTTTAATGGATCCGGCAGGACGTAAATTTGATCAGGCCTATGCTAAAGAATTAGCTCAAGAGGACCACCTAACCTTTATTTGTGGTCACTATGAAGGTTACGATGAACGGATTCGCCAGTTAGTTACTGATGAGGCTTCTCTTGGTGACTATGTATTGACGGGTGGAGAATTAGCGGCAATGGTTATGATCGATGCTACGGTCAGGTTTGTTCCAGGGGTTCTTGGCAACATGTCCTCTCCAATGGGTGACTCATTTAGCAATGGGCTTTTGGAATATCCCCAGTATACCCGTCCTGCTGATTTTCGTGGAATGAAGGTACCAGAAGTGTTAACGAGTGGGAACCACCAAAAGATTAAAGAATGGCGGATGCGGGAGTCGTTGCGAAGGACCCTGCATCGCCGTCCTGACTTGCTGGAAAATGCAAAACTTAGTCGGGAACAGCAAATAATGCTGGAAGATATTAAGCTTGATGAAGATCCGACTGTTCCAGATTAGGGTGATGTGGATGAAAAAATTTATTAAACGTTTATTTCTTAAGCAAAACCCAAAAGTGTATCAAGAAAAGGACGCTCAACTGACACCAAGCTTACATACAAAAGACTTGATTGGGCTAGGAACGGGAATGGTTGTAGGAACGGCAATTTTTACCTTGCCAGGAATCGTGGCTGCTGACCATACAGGACCAGCTGTTCCGTTAGCATTCATCGTGGCAGCAATTGGTGCTGGTTTGTCGGCCTTGGCTTATGCTGAGACATCATCAGTATTACCATTTGCTGGGTCTGCTTTTTCGTGGATTAATGTTCTTTTTGGCGAATTTTTTGGCTGGATCGCGGGTTGGGCCTTACTTGCTGAATATTTTATCTCTGTGGCCTTTGTGGCTTCTGGTTGGTCAGCATACATGCAAGGATTTCTCGGTAGTTTTGGTATTAAGTTACCACCGGCTTTAGCAGGAGGATTTAATCCCCATACTGGATCTTATGTTGATATATTGGCTGCCTTTGCTATCCTAATCGTTGGGGCATTAATTTCTCGGGGAGTTCATCAAGTTAGTAGGATTGAAAATCTAATTGTGAGCGTTAAGCTGTTAGTTATCCTAATGTTTATTGTTGTTGGCGCTACGGCAATTCATCCGCAAAATTACGTTCCCTTTTTACCAGCTCATCAACCGGGAACAACTTTTGGTGGGTGGCAAGGAATTTTAGCAGGGACGGCCCAAATATTTATTGCTTATGTTGGTTTTGATGCAATTGCGGCTAATACAGCAGAAACGGTAAACCCTGAAAAAACGATGCCACGTGGTTTAATTGGAACGCTACTATTAGGAACGGGTTTCTTTATCGCAGTTTCGCTAGTGTTAGTGGGGATGTTTAAATATAGTCGCTATGCTAATAATGCTGAACCGGCTGCCTGGGCGCTCCGCCAATCAGGACACTATATAACTGCCAACTTGTTATCGATAGTCGCAATTGTCGGGATTTTTTCAGCCTTAATTGCTATTTTGCTAGCTTCTTCACGGCTTATCTACGCGTTTGGCCGTGATGGCTTATTACCTAAAACGCTTGGCCAAATTGATGAAAAACATGTTCCTAATCATGCTTTATGGATGATTACTGTGTTGGCGATGATTCTGGGTTCTGTCTTCCCATTTACATTTTTAGCCACCCTTGTCTCAGCAGGAACGTTAGTTGCCTTTATCTTTGTTTCTCTAGGGATTTATGCGTTGCGTCCGCGTGAGGGGGTTGACTTGCCGCCAGCCCAATTTAAGATGCCGTTATATCCCGTCCTACCAGCAATCTCCGCAATATTTTCCGCAATAATCTTTTGGGGATTGAATACTGACGCCAAAATTTTGATGGTCGGCTGGTTTGTTATTGGTTTACTTATTTATTTTGTTTACGGGATTCGTCATTCGATTATTAATCAGGAAAACCATTAATTTTCCCTTGAAACAGTATAAAAAAACGTGTATAGTATTTATTGGCTGTTTAGCTATGAATAACGGTGTTCCGCTGCCCACATACGGACATGAATGTCGGCGAAAGGAAAGAAATATATTATGCGTCAAAACAAGTTAATCGAAAAGATTACTGCTAGTCAATTACGGGATGATATTCCAGAATTCCGTGCCGGTGATACTGTTCGGGTTCACGCACGAATCGTTGAAGGTTCACGTGAACGTATCCAGATGTTCGAAGGTGTTGTTATCAAGCGCCACGGTGCTGGTATCAGTGCTACTTACACTGTACGTAAGATCAGTAACGGTGTTGGTGTTGAACGTACTTTCCCAGTTCACTCACCACGTGTTGACAAGATTGATGTTCTTCGCCATGGTCGTGTACGTCGCGCTAAGCTCTACTACTTACGTGAACGTACTGGTAAGGCTACTCGTATCGCTGAACGTCGTCGCGATAACTAGTAGTGGAGAGTCTCTGCAATTGCAGGGGCTTTTTATTTTTAAATAAAGTTCCTTATTGCTCACTTCGATCTTTTATCATATAGTAAGAGCGGTATTATAAATTTTAGTGATTGGGGTGAGTTGATGAAGGACTATGAAGAATTGTTCCAAAAAATCGATCAATGGGCGCACGAACGTGGTATTGATCATGCTGATCCACGCGTTGAGTTTATGAAGATGGTCGAAGAAATGGGTGAACTGTCGGATGCGTATAATAAAGAAAATCATGCTAAACTAGTTGATAGTATTGGGGACCTCCAAGTGGCATTATTAATTTTTTGCAAACTGATCGGGGTCGACCATTATCAGGCGGTTGAAACTGCTTACCACGAAATTGAGAACCGCATAGGCAAGACAACAGCAGATGGTGTTTTTATCAAGAAAAGTGACATAAAATCAAGTGATGAAAAGGGGAAACAATAGTGAAATTTATTTCATGGAATATTGATTCAATTAATGCCGCATTAACCGGAACCTCGGTGCGTGCGGGTGAGACACGGGAAGTTTTACAAAAAATAGCAACACTAGCTCCTGATGTGATTGCAATTCAAGAGACAAAGCTATCTAAAAATGGACCTACCAAAAAACATTTAGCTGTTTTAGAAGAGCTTTTTCCTAAATATGAAGTTATCTGGCGTAGTTCCGAAGAGCCTGCGCGCAAGGGATATGCAGGAACAATGTACTTATATTTGAAACAGTACGCACCAGTAGTAACATATCCTAAGATTGGGGCACCGGCGCCAATGGATGATGAGGGACGTATCATTACCCTTGAATTTCCTGACTTTTTCGTTACGGAAGTCTATACCCCTAACTCTGGTAACGGTCTAAAGCGGCTTGCGGAGCGGCAAGTATGGGACGATCGTTATCGGGAATATTTGCAGAAACTAGACCAGCAAAAACCAGTGATTGCTAGTGGTGATTTCAATGTTGCGCATGAGGAGATTGACTTGGCACATCCAGCTAACAATCATCATTCAGCAGGTTTCACTGATGAAGAACGGGAACATTTTACTAAATTGCTGGCGGCTGGATTTACTGATAGTTTTCGTCACCTTCATCCAGATGAAAAAAGAGCATACTCATGGTGGGCGCAACGGGTGATTACTAGTAAGCAAAATAACTCTGGCTGGCGGATTGACTACTGGTTGGTAAGTAATCGACTAGCTGATAAGGTCACTTCTTCAGGAATGATTGATAGCGGTGAACGTCGTGACCATACGCCAATTGAGATTGATATTGACCTATAGAAAAAGAAACTGCAGGTATCTTATGGCACTATGTCCCGTCAAG